>JBAXBD010000859.1:0-2617 GCA_037142165.1 Schlesneria sp.
TGTTGAGCCCTGCCGACTATGCGAGACAACGAGCGGCCTATATTCAAGCCGGGCATGGAAAGCCAGCGGCTGGAGCAATCCCGTTGCCATCAGAAGTACCGCAGCAAGAAACCACGGAGTGATGGACTCAGTTTTTTGCGGTCACTTTGTCAACGGATTTGGAAATCTGCACGATGCGGGCTTCAAGTGTGCTTGTATCAAGAATGGCAACTGACGGACGTCCATGTGACCAACCGCTGGTTTCTCCAGGGTTGATGAACAAGCGGCCTTTTTCGTCGTGAGTGATGCTCGGTTTATGCGTATGAGCATAGATCGCGACGTCGAACTCACCATCTAAATCTTTCAGCGATCTGTCCATATGAGTCACGAGAATCTTTCGTCCATCGGGAGTTTTGAAACCAAAAGGAGGCTCGCCAATCGTGCCGATGATTTTCATCCCTGCTGTGACCCCCGGTTTGTTCCCTTCGTTATCACCGAAGCAGGCAATGACTTTACATTTCAGTCCCCGCAGTGGGGGGACGGCAAAGGACGAAACAAGGTCACCAGCAAAAACGACGAGTTCACATCCCGCGTCGTTGAAGACGTCGACGGCGCGTCGAATATGGTCCAGATGATCATGGCTATCCGCAAAAATTCCGATCAGCATCGTGAATCCTGTCGTTTCATTTCCAAATCTGACTGAAACAATCATATTGTGCTGATGGGATCGCGAAACAGACTGAAACGATTTGCGACATTGAAATTAGAGTTTTTTTGACACAGGTCGCGTCTTCAATTCAGTCATTCCAAACAGCGAGAATGTCTTCCGGGGCAAAGTGACTTTGAAGGACGAGGTCTCGTCGATAAAGTACGCGTGCATTTTGACGAACGAAATGGCAAAGGGAAATCACATGGCCAATGATCAATTAGTTCAGTTGTCGATTAATACGATCCGCACATTGTCGATGGATGCGGTCCAACAAGCGAATTCCGGGCATCCGGGAACGCCGATGGCACTGGCACCTCTGGTTTATTCGCTGTGGAATCGGATCATGCAATTCGATCCCAAAGCCCCGAGCTGGCCTAACCGCGATCGATTCGTTCTTTCCAACGGACATGCATCAATGGTGCTGTGGTCGGTTCTGCATCTGAGCGGGACACAGCAGGTGAATTCCGAAAGCAAAACCGACGGCACGCCAGCGATTTCGCTCGACGATATCAAACGCTTTCGGCAACTTGGCAGCAAAGCGGCTGGGCATCCCGAATATCACATGGTTTCAGGGGTCGAAGCGACGACAGGTCCTTTGGGGCAGGGTGTTGCCAACAGCGTGGGGATGGCCATCGCTCAAAAGTGGCTGGCGAACCAGTATAACCGGCCTGGTTTTGACATTTTCGACTACAACGTTTACGCGGTTTGCGGCGATGGTTGTCTGATGGAAGGGGTCGCTTCGGAAGCGGCATCGCTCGCAGGGCACTTAGGCCTCGATAATCTTTGCTGGATCTTTGATAACAACCACATCACGATTGAAGGGAATACCAGCCTTGCGTTCACGGAAGACGTTGCGACCCGATTTGTGGGTTATGGATGGAACGTCTTGCGGGTTGTTGACGCCAACGATCTTGAGCGAATTGAGCAGGCCATTGCGGTTTTCCACAAGACCAAGAGCAGACCTACTTTGATCATTATGGATAGCCATATTGGCTATGGATCACCCCACCGCCAGGATACCTGCGAAGCACATGGAGAACCGCTTGGCGAAGCGGAAGTTCGTCTCACGAAGCAATTTTACGGCTGGCACGAAGACGCAAAATTCCTGGTGCCCGAAGGTGTCCGCGAGCATTTCGACGCGGGTATCGGTGCTCGTGGTGCGGCCGCTCACAAGAGCTGGACGGAACTGTTCGCTGCCTACCGTGCCAAATTCCCGGAACTGGCCACGCAGATCGACCAGATGCAAAAACGCGAGCTTCCTGCCGGCTGGGATCGCGATCTTCCCGTTTTTCCAGCCGATCCAAAAGGGATTGCGGGGCGGGAGGCTTCCGGGAAGGTCCTGAACGTGGTGGCACAGAACGTCCCGTGGCTGATCGGAGGATCGGCCGATCTCGGATCGTCGAACAAGACGCAGCTCAAATTCGCGAATGCCGGTAGTTACCAGGCAGAGACCCCAGGAGGCCGAAACTTCCATTTCGGAGTTCGAGAGCACGCGATGGGAGCGATCATGAACGGGCTGTCTCTTTCGAAGATTCGGCCATTCGGCGGAACGTTCTTCGTTTTCAGCGACTACGCTCGTCCTGCGATCCGGCTGTCGGCGTTAATGGAAATTCCGACGATTTTTGTCTTCACGCATGACGCATTGGGAGACGGTGAAGACGGCCCGACACATCAGCCGATCGAACATCTGATTTCATTACGGGCGATGCCCGGTTTGGTCGTACTGCGTCCGGGAGATGCGAATGAAGTCGTCGAAGCTTATCGTTATATCATGCAGTTGAAGCATCATCCTGTGGCTCTGGTTTTGTCGCGACAAGTCCTGCCAACGTTGGACCGCAGCAAGTATGCGTCGGCAGCCGGGGTCTCGCACGGTGCGTATATTCTTGCGGACGCTGCGAACGGGAAGCCGGAAGTCATTCTCATTGGAAC
>JBAXBD010000860.1:0-2602 GCA_037142165.1 Schlesneria sp.
AAGCAACCCTCTGCTTGCGTTGCCCCATGTCGGTATCGAAGAGGGCGGCTCCGGCCGTGCTGAAAAGGGATGGCGAGCGCGCGTTTTGAGAGTTGCGGCTCGGCGGCTGAGAGTCACCCTTGATGGTCTTGGATTTCAAATCTGCCAGTGAGAATTCTTTTTTGCTTTTGCCAATAATCTAAATCGCATGTGAGAAGAAAGTGAGTTCATCGTTCGCGCGCTGTTGCTTTTCAATCACGCGGTTGTTCCCGATAAGTTCAATGAGTTGTTCGTCGATTGGCTTCAGCGAAACGCCGTCATGATGTCATCCCGGTTTCAGCGTGAAGTACGAGCGTTTTTATCTTGCCGATGAACCAGCACACGGGCAGGATCATTGTTTACCAAAGGAATCGAAGGCCCGGTTGCAGCCGGATTAGCGAGGAGGAATTCTCGATGCCTCTTGTCGTGATTTTGGGGTTCGACTAGGATTCCATGAATGGATGCTGCGTCAACCCGTTCATCGGTTGACGGTCAGATTGCCATTTCAAAGTTCAAAGGTTCTAAAAAATCCTCGGTACAAGCGGATATCCCTTATGAAGTTTCTCGCTCTGTCACGCCCCGTTGGAATCGTAACTGTTGGTGTCGTTTTGCTTGTCGCCACGACGATATTCGCCCAGCAGTTTGGTGGGGCACAGGTGTCTGAGCAGGCTACGGTCAAACTCGTTTCAGAGATGATTTCTAAGTACCACATTACTCAAAAGCCGCTTGACGACCGAATTTCGGCGATGGTGTTAAACAAGTTCATCAAGGACCTCGATTCTCAGAAACTCTATTTTCTGAAGTCTGACATTGATGGATTTGCGAGATACCGCGACCAACTTGACGATCTTCTAAAGGTGGGTCAGGTTAACTTCGCTCATGAAGTCTTCAAAATCTACCTTCAGCGGTTGGACGAACGCATGGTCGTCGCTCACATGATGATCGATGCGCCTCACAATTTTTCCATTGATGAATCCATGATGGTCGATGGAGACCAACTGTCCTGGTCAGTGGACGTCAAAGAACTTAATGAGAGATGGAGAAAGCGAGTTAAATACGAACTCCTTTCGATGCAGCTCGATAAAACATCTCCCGAAGATGCTCGAAAGCGATTACACAAACGTTACGAGACGCTCAAGCGAAACGCACATGACACCGAAGACAACGAAGTGCTCGAAATGTTTCTCTCGTCGGTGGCTCACTGCTTCGATCCTCATTCGAGCTATATGTCACCGCAAACTGTCGAAGATTTTCAAATCACCATGCGTCTGAGCCTCCAGGGGATCGGTGCGGCTCTGCGGTCTGAAGACGGAATGACAACCGTCGCGTCGATCGTCCCGGGCGGTGCTGCTGAAAAAGACGGACGGTTAAAAGTGAACGATAAAATCGTCGGTGTCGGTCAGGATGACGGGGATTTCCAGGACGTGATTGAAATGAAACTGAACCGCGTCGTCCGATTGATTCGCGGCGAACGCGGAACAAAAGTCCGTTTGAAAGTACTCAGGGAAGCCGGTCAGACCGAGATGATCGAACTGGTACGGCAGACGATTGAACTCAAGTCGTCTGAAGTCAAAGGAGAAATCATCCAGACTGGCGAACGGTTTGGCAGTACCTTTGGCGGGCCCAAATTCCGGATCGGCGTGATTAACATCCCGTCTTTCTACCGTGATTTCACGGGTGCTCAACAAGGCAAGGACGATTTCAAGAGCACCGCCCGTGACGTCGCCAAGGTCTTGGCCGAGTTTACCGAAAAAGGTGGCGTCGACGCTGTCGTCGTCGATCTTCGAATGAACGGTGGTGGTGCACTCAGCGAAGCGATCGAAGTGACAGGGCTTTTCATCGATCAAGGTCCTGTCGTGCAGGTGAAAGAACAAAACGGGCGAATCAAGAGCCACGATGATGAAGAGCCAGGAGAACAGTATAAAGGTCCATTGGTTGTCATCTGCAATCGTTTGTCTGCTTCGGCATCCGAGATCTTTGCTGCGGCAATCAAGGATTACGGTCGCGGTATCGTCATCGGCGACACCACGACACACGGTAAAGGAACCGTACAGAACATCATGCCTGTCAGCAGTCAGATGTTTCGAGCACTTCCCGGCGGAAAGGATCGCGGGGCATTAAAGTTAACGATCAATCAGTTTTACCGCGTTAACGGGGACAGTACGCAGAATCGGGGTGTCGAATCCGATGTCGTTCTCCCTTCGCTGCTCGACCACATGGATCTGGGGGAATCTTTCCTCGACAACGCTCTTGCCTTCGATCACATTAATCCAGCCCCTCACAAATTATGGCCGAACGCCAATCCTCAAATTATCACCACGCTCAGAGACAACAGCCAACGGCGTGTTGCGACTGATCCCAAGTTTCAACAAACCCTGAAAGACATCGATCGGTATGTTGCACGCAAGAATCGTAAATCTGTTTCACTGAACGAAGAAACGTTGAAAGCTGAACGGGACGAGGACAAGGCTGCCAAGGAAGTTGAGAAAGAAGAGGAAGAGCACGAGACCAAATCTGACAAGGCCCCGGTCTTTGCCAAGACCGAATACAACGACGAGATTCTGCATATCGCCGTCGACTACAC
>JBAXBD010000861.1:0-2593 GCA_037142165.1 Schlesneria sp.
GACAATCAGGATACCCGCTGTAGTCGACTGCGTTGACTCCTATGAAAAGATCCATCGCACCCAGGACTTCGGCCCAGCCCAGTGCCACTGACAGGAAAATCGTATTTCGGGCGGGAACGTAAGTGATCGGCACCCCGCCTGACATTTCCAGTTCGGACCGATCCTTGGGAACCGCGATATCATCAGTTAACGCAGACCCGCCAAACGCTCTCAGGTCGAGCGGCACGGTGATGTGCCGGGCTACGTTTGCCGCAGCGCAGACGCGCCGTGCCGCCTCAAGCTCGAATCGATGTCTCTGTCCATAGTCGAAACTCAAGGCATACAATTCAAAGCCCGCTTTGGCCGCGATCGCAAGGATTGTTGCTGAATCCAACCCTCCACTCACCAGCACAACTGCTTTTCGAGAAACCGCGTTCATTTCAATTCACCCAATCAACAAGAGCCTGTTTACGTGCTGCGATCTCAACAGGAGCGGTCGATTGAGGCAAGTGCATCGCATGAGATTTCGGATTCCTGAAAAATTCTTCTCTGGACGAACAGATCCACGCACCTCTATCGAATTTCACAAAACACTGCGTCTCAGAACCCATCTTGACCAAACTCTAAAGGTTCGCATATACGACGGCTCGTTTTTCAGGCCATTCATTCTTTGAGACGAAGCTCATCTCATGCGGCAAGTGGAACGCTATGTGATGGTGGAATTACTCCGCGTTTTCGGCGGATTGATCACCATTTCCACACTGCTGCTTGTTTTCGTTGGTGTTTTTGGCGAAGCGAGAAAATTCGATCTCGGTATCTGGCAGGTTTTGCAAATCATGCCGTATGTCATACCGAGCCTGATGCCATACACAATTCCCGCGACACTCCTTTTGAGCGTCTGCGTGGTCTACGGCCGGATGGCTGGCGATAACGAGATTATTGCCGTTCGTGCGGCGGGAATTCACGTGATGCATTTGATGTGGCCATCGTTCTTTCTGGCCGGAATTCTCAGTGTTGTAGCACTGTTCCTGACAGATCAGATTATTCCCTGGTCATTCGGAAACATTGAACGAATCGTCGCCCTGGCCATAGAAGACATCATTTTTGACAAATTGCGAACAGAGAATCAGATTAACGACAAGGATCACGGGATCACGATCAACGTCACTGGCGTTAAAGGGCGAACGTTGGTCCACCCGACGATAAAATACACCCCCCGAGGTGGTCAATCGGTAATCATGCAGGCGAGTGAAGCCCAGATCGAATTTGATGTCAAAAATCAGACTTTCTACCTCAGCCTGTGGGGCATGCAGGGGAATTTTGCCGGAAAGAATTCAACGTTCTATCTCGAGCATGACCGTATTCCGCAGCATCTACCACGTCACGGGGAATCTGCTGGAAACCGGGTCTTGCGAACGCAAGAGCTGATTCATGAGATGGGAACGATGAAACAACGTCAAGTTGACATCCGACGCAAGCAAGCCGTCGAGGCCTCGTTTGCCTTGGCCAGGGGCGACTTCGACGGATTGATGAGTGACAACTTTCGTGGACATCAGGGAGGGATTGAAGCCGCTACCAATTCAATCCATGGATTGAGGACTGAATACTACAATCGGTTTGCAATGTCGGTCAGTTGTTTCTTTTTCGTATTGCTGGGTAGTCCGTTCGCGATCTTGATGGCTAAGAAGCAGTTTCTCACTTGCTTCCTGTTCTGCTTCCTGCCGATCCTGACGGTCTACTACCCGATCGCGATGATGACACAGAATATGGCGAAAAGTGGCCAGATCGATCCGATCTGGTCTAGCTGGCTCGCTAATCTCGCACTTCTGATCGCAGGCGGGTATTACATTCACCGAGTGCTGAAAAATTAGCGAAAAGCTGAAAACGGCATTTTAAATGTCTCGGCAACCGGCTTATTCGTAATCGCACCTTTGTGCATGTTGATCGCATTTACGAATCCTGGATCGGCTGCGGCTGTCGCCGCCAGGCCGTGATTCGCAAGGCGTAGAACATAGGGAAGTGTGACATTACAAAGTGCATGCGTGCTTGTTCGCCCGACCGCTCCAGGCATGTTCGTCACGCAGTAATGGACGATCCCTTCCACCACATACGTCGGATTGGAATGTGTCGTCGGCCGAGTTGTTTCAAAGCAACCCCCTTGATCGACAGCGACATCGATAATGACTGCTCCTGGCTTCATCAACTTGAGGTCTTCGTGGGTTACGAGTCTTGGTGCACGAGCACCTTCTACCAGAACCGCGCCAATGACCAGGTCCGCCAGTTGCAGTTGCTCACGAATGTTATGGCGGTCACTGAAGACCGTATTGACGTTTGGTGGCATGATATCTTCAAGATATCGCAGTCGATCGACATTAACGTCTAAGATCACAACGTCAGCCTGAAAGCCGGCTGCGATTCTGGCCGCGTTCTTTCCAACGACGCCTCCTCCAAGAATCGCGATGTGAGCGGGAGCAACCCCTGGCACACCGGCAAGCAGAATGCCGCGCCCCAACTGGGGCCGTTCAAGGTACTTCGCCCCTTCTTGAATGCTCATCCGACCAGCAACTTCGCTCATCGGCGTCAGACAAGGGAGATCTCCCTTTGGGCCTCGAAG
>JBAXBD010000862.1:0-2590 GCA_037142165.1 Schlesneria sp.
TATGCATTTAAGGTCTTCACTCCGTTTCGCCAGATTAAGAAGGTGACGGTTTTTGGTTCTGCTCGTACCCCGCCCGATCATCCGGATTTCAAAGCATCTCTTGAATTCGGACGGAAGATGGCAGAGCGCGGCTGGATGGTCGTCACCGGGGCTGGTGGCGGCATCATGGAAGGTGCTCATCTCGGTGCTGGCGCTGCCATGTCGATGGGGGTCAATATAATGCTTCCGTTCGAACAAGAAGCGAATCCGGTGATCAATAACGACTCCAAACTCGTCACCTTTCGTTACTTCTTCACACGAAAATTAATGTTCGTCAAAGAAGTCCATGCCGTAGTCCTGTTTCCCGGGGGGTTTGGAACGCAGGACGAACTGTTCGAAGTTCTCACGCTCGTTCAAACCGGTAAGCGAGACCTGATGCCAATCGTTTGCGTTGATCATCCCGGTGGAACGTATTGGTCGAACTGGGTCGAATTCATCCGCAAGGAATTGCTGGGACGAAAGCTGATAAGTCCTCAGGATCTGTCGTTAGTTCGGATGACGGACAATGTTGACGTCGCGGTCAATGAAGTCATGGATTTCTACAGTAATTACGACAGCATGCGCTATATCAAAGACATGCTGGTTCTGAGGCTTCGTCGACCAGTTGCTGATGACTTACTTGCGAGACTCAATACCGAATTCGCGGATATTCTTACGAGCGGTACGATCGAACGGACTGAAACACATCCCTTCGAATTGGAAGACGAAGAGACTCGTGACCTGCCGCGAATCGCGTTGCATTTCAACCGTCGGGACGCTGCTCGCTTACGCGAAATGGTCGACATCATCAATGCCGCAGGGTAAATCGCACGCTCATTACCCCAGACACTTCCAATCGTCACGGAAATGACACCGCGATATCGCGAGTGACTGGAATGCTTGACGCATTTGTCGGTGGATTATAATCGGTCGCAACGACGGTTAGCGTGCGGGTTGCGGTGCTGACGGACGAACCTGACGAAGTGAATATCACGGCTCTCAATGCTTGGCGGTAGTTTGAAACGTCGTTCTCATTGGAAAGGGTCAATGTTCCCGAGGCTGCGTCAAACGTACCGTAGATACCAAATTGATTCGTGAACGACAGCAGATCATGACCACCAGCATCGTTCTGGTATCCCGAAGTGATCTGGACGGTGAGACTGGACAGGTAATTGCTGTCAGGGTCGGTGACTAGTGCGTTACTGAATGGGGCAATTCCGGGGCCGGGTGCGATGTACGTTAAAGGTGTGGAGTCATTTACTGAAACGACCGGGGGATTGTTGATCGCAGTTACTGTCAAATTCAAAGACGCAGAGCCACGATCTGAATTCAGGTCTGTCAGCGTGAACTTGGCAATCCGTGTTGCAGTCGTGTTGGGATTTTGGCTGACATCCCAATAGATGACCGACTGCAAGAGCGTCTGATAGTGCGCGGCCGTGTCGTTGCCGGTGATCGTCAGAACGGCGGTGTGAGCTACCAGGTCCTGTGTAAAGGTGTGCTGTAGCGCATAAATGTTGTGGAAATCAACCCGATCTTCTCCCTGCCAGTTGGTGAACGAGATCGTAGCACTGGTGAGGTTGAGACTGTTGACACCAACGTTCGGAGCGATCGCCATCGGTGCCGACTGCTCGATGTAATTCAGCGGTGAAGTGATTCCCGAAAGCACAGGTGAGGTGTTCGTTGCACGAACTGTGAGATTGCGAGAGACGCTATTGCTCGGCTGAAGACTGTCACTGACTTGAAAACTGATGGTGCGAGTGGCTGCCGTATCTGGTGAGGTGCTGGTGTTTTGATAGGTCACACTTCTCAGTGCGGCGCGGTAGTTAGAGACGGAGTCTGATCCTGAAAAGGTCAATGTTCCGTTGATCGGATTCCATGATCCGGTGATTGTTGGTGTGTTTACGAAACCGAGTATATCCTCGCCAATTCGGTAATTATTTGAGATTGAGATTGTAGCGCTGATTGCGTTGGCACTGTCAGGATCTGCGACCAGCAGTGTCGACGTAATCGGGACCGGTGATTGACCGACCACATTTAATGGAGTGGTTTCAATCTGAGACAATACCGGTGGGGCTGCGACGGTCACGGTGATGTCGCGTGCCACGGGAATGCTTGACGCAGGTGTCGGCGAATGATCATCTGTCGCGATGACCGTCAGAGTTCGAGTTGCGGTGCTGATCGACGACCCGGACGAACTGAATGTCACGAATCTCAATACTTCACGGTAGTTTCCCACGTAGTTGAACCCGGAAAGGGTCAATGTTCCCGTGGTTGCGTCGAACGTACTGAAGAGGCCAAGTTGATTCGTAAGAGAAAGAAGATCGTGGCCACCACCGTCGTTCTGGTATCCCGACGTGATTTGGACGGTGAGACTGGACAGGTAATTGCTGTCAGGGTCGGAGACCAGTGCATTACTGAATGGGGCAATGCCTGGGCCGGGCGCAACGTAAGTTAACGGCGTGGAATCGTTCACTAGCACAACCGGGGGAAGATTGGTCGCATTGGCGGTCGAGACGACAATGTTTTGGGTTCCGGAACCACTCTGCGAAAGGGTATCGACCACCGAGAACGT
>JBAXBD010000863.1:0-2583 GCA_037142165.1 Schlesneria sp.
AATCACATGATTGTGAACCAAAACATACAACCAAGTTTGAAATTGACAGTGCTCTGGCTGAAATTGGAAGTCAGGCAACCTCGCAACAAGCTTGCACCAGACGTCCTGAGTGCAATCGTCGAGATCCCGTGCCGGCAGTCGACATTTGAGAGCAAATCGACGAATCACCGGAGCGTAGATTTCATAAAAACGTTGAAAGGTCTCGTCAAACTCCCGTTTACTTCCCGAGTGGAATCGCAGTTCCGATTGAAGAGCGCGAAGTAATTGCGGGTCGATATCACGCTCAAGAAATCTTGCCTTCGTTGCATCCAACGATCGCATGACTCAAGCTCCCCAATGCTGCATTAACGTGCAGATATGTAAACGAATGCGGAAGTGATGTTGGTGTCGCAGTGATGCATGGCGAATTGAAACGGTGCCATTCACTCCGCATGATCGTGTTAATACAATATCCTCACCGGCGACGCAACGATGTTTTAGCGCATTATTTGGAATTAATTTTCTAAATAGGCATGTTGTGTTTAAAAACAGCACACGCCTCTTTCGTGAAAAGCTCATTAGGTCACATGTATAGCAACAGAAGGCTCGTCAGCAAAAAGATTTTCCGAAAGCTAAGAGCAGCTTTGGCCTCGGTCGGGTTATTTTTGCACTGTTAGTCTTCGAATACCTTGTTGACGTGATGTGGGGTGGACTCCAGCCGCCGTGACGGGCTTGACCATTCTCTTCGAATGCGTGTTTTGATTGTTTAACCGCGCCTCGAAGAGAAGCGGGTCAACCGGCAGCGATGACAAGTCCGAGGCGTCATTGCTCGTTTGTCCATTGCAGATGCCTTTCTCCGCCGTCTATCAAATACGAGTCGCCATGCTGAGCAACGTTCGAAGAGATCGGCTGAACGCAGATCCGCCTGCGCCGATGGCTGCGGGTTAAAACGATAAGGAGAAGGCCGAAGGATTCGCGAGCTATTACCGCATGAGCTGCGGTGATCGGGAAAACCACCATAGGACCGCGGCAAGAGCTACGAGTATTATGGCCCCAACGACCGTCCAGTCGATGTTCATGAATTGAGTTTCGTCTTTGGTTGGGTTGATCATCTGTTGATGCGTTGTGGTATCCGGTTTTTCTTCGGATATCGACCGGAGATCGACTCCGTCAAGAAAGCCTTTCAGGCCATTGATCAGCTTGTCGTCGTCGCTCGAATCGGAATAGACATCGTTGTGGTCGGTATGTGGCATGACGATCTGCTGCTTTGCGATCCCTTGAGAGGATTGTGCCGGGGCGGCGTCGAATAGCTTCTGGCCGATCCAGAACGGAACGATTGTGTCTTGCTGGCCGTGTATCTGAAGAATCGGGCACGTGACCTTGATGATCCGTTGGTCCGATGGGTATCGATCAACCAGGAGCCATGAAACTGGGACGACAGGAAAATGAACCTGAGCAACGGCGACGAGCGAACTAAACGTTGACTGAATAATCAGTCCGCCCGGTTCGATCCCTTCCTGGCACAACTCGCTCGCTAACCGAGTGGCGACCCCGCCACCTAAGGATTCGCCGTAGATGACAATTCGTTGTGGTGGGACACCTAATTCCTGGGTGAGATGGTTCCAGATCGATCTGGCGTCTTTAGCGAAGTCTGCTTCGGACGGCTTGCCTGGGTTGTCGGCATAGCCCCGATAATCGACGAGCAAGACATAGGCGTTCAGAGAACCAAGTACGTCGAATTGAGTCGCTCGTCTTGCGCGGTTGCCTGCATTTCCAGGGAAATACAATACGACGGGATTGCCTGCCGCCACGACCTGATTGAAATCAACGGAATTTTCCCCACGCGACGTTCCAGCGAGGGTAAGCCAGCCATTCAGTTCCAATCCGTCATGCGATCGCACTGTCACATCGACCACAGCATGCGATAGATTCGCGTGATTCGCCAAGAGACGTTCGCATCGATTCGGATGATAAATCAGGGATCGTTGAAAATACGTGATCGGCGCGAGGCAGAGCAGGTAGACTCGCAGAGCCAACTGGACCAGATGACGAGTCGTTGCGGCGAGCGATTTTGGCGGTGTTTCCGACATGGGCGATTGCTTCGTTAAACATCTGAGATCGGATTCTGTGCCACTGCTTCGGAGTCTTCGGAGAAGCAGTGTCTTCTCCGTATGAACGTCAAAGAGCACTGTTTGACCGAAGACGGTCAAACAGTGGCACCTATTCTCAAAACGTCAACGTTGTCAGATTTCACCTGCGATTTTCAAAAAATTCTTCAGCAGTTCGATCCCTGACTCGGTCAAAAAACTTTCGGGGTGGAATTGAACTCCGTGGATCGGGTATTTCCGATGCTGCAGTCCCATGATTTCGCGGCCGTGTCCGGGAAATTCTGCCCATGCGGTGACTTCCAGTTCCGGGCTGAGAGTTGCTTCCGGGACGCACAGGCTGTGATATCGCGTCGCCGTGAAAGGATTTGGCAAGCCAGTGAAGACTCCCGTCCCTGTATGATGAATTGACGAGACTTTTCCGTGCATCAATCGTTCGGCACGAACGACTGGCGATTGAAAGACTTCTGCCATGGATTGATGGCCGAGACACACGCCA
>JBAXBD010000864.1:0-2580 GCA_037142165.1 Schlesneria sp.
CCAGAAAATTACCCAGGCTATTCTGGCAACCGGCCGAGTCGTTCCGATATTCCGGCACCGTCGGGAATTCGGTAGCAAGCTTTTCCCTGATGAGCATCGCCTGACGATAATCTAATTCCGCCTCTGTCGGCTTCCCCAACGCCGCCAGTAAAGTCCCCAGCCCTATTTGGCTATGGGCCAAGTGTTGGTGGTGCTTCGGATCGGCAGGGAACTTTTTGCAAAGTTGGACAAAAATCGTCCGCATAGATTCGTAGTCTTGAATAGCGGCCTCGTCATCGCCCATCGCATCGCGCACGGCTGCGAGCCGCCAAAAAGCCTGACCTCTTCTCACTTCGACTTGAGGATCATCGCTCGTCTGTTCGGCAATCTTCTCGAAGAACGGTAGCGCACTCTCCAGCAGCTTCTTGCGCAGCTGGTGGAAATCCGCTTGTTTCAGGTCCGGATCGTCGGTCACGGTCCCGAGGTATTTCTCAACCGACTCCTTCGCGAGAATGAAGTTGGCCTCCGCGCGCTCTTTGGCTTCCTTTTCTGCCGCTGCGGCTGCACTCGCCTTGTCGGCATTTTGTTCCGCAATCTCGCGGTGGTATTCGGCTCGGAACAGACCCCAAGTTGTTCCCGCCATTCCGATTAACAGCGCCGCAAATACCAGGCTCCCCGCGATCACCGGTCCCTTGTTCCGCCGTATTAGTTTCCGCAATCGGTAGGCGGTACTCACGGGTGCTGCCAGGACTGGTTCGCCCGTCAGGTAACGTTGCACATCCTGACCGAGTCCGTTGGCGGTCTCGTACCTCCGGGCGCGATCCTTTTCGAGGGCTTTCATGACGATCCAGTCGAGTTCCCCTCGTACCAGTGCAGTCAACTTCTTTGGTTCCGTTTGACGTGACGCTGCGATGCTTGGCAGTTTGACGGAACTTGAGAGTTTGGTACTCGGCTTGTGCGGTTCCTCCTCTTTGATCACCCGAAGCATCTCGGCCAGTCCTGCCTTTTCGAGTTCCTTGCGGCTGAAGGGGACTGTGCCGGTTAATAGCTCGTAGAGAATGACTCCCAGCGCGTAGACGTTCGATCGGGTGTCGATGTCGAGATTGTTCAGCTCTGCCTGTTCTGGCGACATGTACTCCAGCGTCCCGATGATCGAACCGATTTCGGTGTAGACGCTTTGATCGGTCAATCGCGTTCCGGTCACTTTGGCCACGCCGAAGTCGATCACCTTCGGAACTGGTCGCCCGTCGTACAGGCCGACCAGGATGTTCGACGGCTTCAGGTCGCGGTGGATGATCCCCTTCTGATGAGCGTGCTGCACTGCCTGGCAGACGGGGATGAACAATTCGATCCGCTGGCGGGGTGAAAGTTTCGCCTCATCGCAGTATTTCGTCAGTGGTAGTCCTTTGACCAGTTCCATGGCGAAGTACGGTCGATGAGCCTCATCGATCCCCGCGTCGAAGACCTTGGCGATGTTCGGATGGTCCATCAGCGCAAGCGCTTGCCGTTCCTGCTCAAACCGGGCCAGAAGTTGCCGAGTGTCCAGACCGGAGCGAATGACTTTCAGGGCGACTCGGCGCTGGACGGGGGCGATCTGGTCGGCGACGAACACGACCCCCATGCCCCCTTCGCCGAGTTTCTCACGAAGCTTGTACCGACCGGCGAAGACCAGACCCGGTTCGACTGGCTGAACGTAACCGATCGTCTGTTCAAGTTCGTCGGCG
Source organism: Schlesneria sp. (assembly GCA_037142165.1). Taxonomy (GTDB): domain Bacteria; phylum Planctomycetota; class Planctomycetia; order Planctomycetales; family Planctomycetaceae; genus Schlesneria. Next base: position 1,704 of record JBAXBD010000864.1, read on the forward strand.
GGGATTTCTCGTTGTGCCTGCGAATTGGTTGATAGCGGTTCCACAGCCGGAAGTTCCCCCGAATCGTCATGAGCCTTGAGCAACGCTTCGACTCGGCGGCGTAATTCCGTGTCGCCGGCACATTCGCGATCCAGCACCGCGGATCGCTCAGGAACTGGAAGTTCGGCGACCGTTTGGAAAATGTCACCGATACGTTGGAAATCGATCGACATTATGCACCTCGTTTTTATGAATACCGAGTCGTCAACGCCGTGAACGTTTTTTAAAAACGATAGAACGAATGGAACAAGCGAGCGGGGGCGTAAGCCCAAATTCTCATGTTTTAAGAAATCGCAGCGAGTTTGACATCCATCAACAGTTCGGCGTTTAAAAGTCCGAGTCTTTGTCCCCTTGGGACACCCGATAATAGCCCACCGTTTCAACGGTGGGTTAGAAACGTAACGAGTCCAATCAGAGTCCCGCAGGGACGACAGATGATTTCAATTGGGGCGATGCATGTCATGTTGGTAACGAACGTAGGAATCGTCCGATTGGGATTGTTTTGACAACGATCTAATCGATTTTACCTCGAATCTTTCGTCCCTACCGGGACTTTGCAATCTTGGTTTGTTCGGTTACCCACCGTTGAAACGGTGGGCTATTGTCGGGTGTCCCAAGGGGACAAAAACGCAGAAGAAACTTTGCTGCGTTATTGTGTTACACTATCGTGCGTAAACGGTGCCCCGAGCTGTCGAAAATTCTGCGATTTTTTTTGGAATTCTTCTAGGGTGGATTTTGGCGGCTAGCTCGAGGGGTACTTCGGTCTAAAGCTTGCACGGGCTGAAGCCCATGCTACGAGAGGGTGGTCTTCAACCAGGCTCGGGCGAGGTTCCATGAC
>JBAXBD010000865.1:0-2576 GCA_037142165.1 Schlesneria sp.
GCTGACCCACGCATCCAGCTACATCCCGCGAATCCACCCGCGCGCTCGATTGACCCATTCCGGGCTGTCGTCCATTCCTCCCACATTGCGTGCGTACCCTTTCTCCAGGCACCAGTAGGGATAATAGAACAACTCGGATGCACCGACTCCGGTGATTCCGAACACTCCGAAAGCGACGGCGAATTCGCCTGCCGGCAAGCTGAACGTCAGTCCTTTGGCTACTTCATTCCACGGAATTGGAAAGTGTGTCGCTGGCAACGCGAGAGCCGCAGTCACGGTGACCAATGTCAGGCCAACAACAAGAACCGTGGTGACGGATTCGATTCGTCGGTAGCTGCCACTCCACAAAAGCAGTATCGCTGTCAGGCATGTCAGCACAGCCCAGGGATAATCCGGCCGTTCCTTTAAAATCTCGGCCAGTTGTGGAACGGTGTTGACGAAAACATTCGAAACGGCAGGGCTGAAATTGGGGAAGGCGAGATTCAGCGATTGTCCGACGGTCCCGGTCATTGCGCCAAGCTGAAAGATCGTGGTGCACATCATCACGAACCACCACCAGCAGATCCAGTTGGCACCGAGCCGTGGGCCACCCAGTTCGTTCAGTGCCCCCAGCGTCGGCTTGCCAGACGAGATCGCATAACGTCCCAACTCCGTTTGAACGAAGACTTTGATCACGCAACTGAACAGGATCAGCCACAGAAAGACGAATCCGGTTTTGGCTCCCAAAGCTGTTGTGAGCAGAAGCTCGCCCGAGCCGACGATTGTACCGGCGAGAATAATTCCAGGGCCAATTTTGCGTAATGCCGTCCACAAGGATATTGGCGGCTCTTGAACCGCTTCGGGTGGCAAGGCATACGGATCATATTCTGTGTCTTCATTCATTTCAGCGTCTTTCATCCGGCTGCTTTAAAGAAATGGCCCTGCATTCTCCGGCCTTGCGCCGACAAAGCAAGCTCACCAACGAATTGTCCCCTTTTTGTAGCGTGGGCTTCAGCCCTTGTGACGCAAAATATTGTTGCGCACGGGCTGAAGCCATGCTAAGGTCTGTGGCTGGAAGCCCCCAACTGCGATATGCGACTCTCACGATCAGGCCATGACCCCGGTGACAATCCTGCCCGCAGAGACGAGAATTGGACGATTGAGTTTGTCATGAAGCTCCGTCTGCGGATCGATCCCCATCAGGGCAAATACCGTCGCCATCAGATCATCGAGCTGAACAGGGTCCTTGTCAGGATAAGCGGCATGTTTATCTGACGAGCCGTAAACGAAGCCTCGTTTGACACCGCCTCCCGCCAAGAGGACGGTATAGCACTGCGGCCAATGGTCGCGGCTGATGTTATCATTTAGTCGCGGTGTCCGTCCGAATTCACCCATCCAGACGATAAGCGTGTCGTCGAACAGTCCTCGTTCCTTCAAATCGGTAATCAAGGTCGGTAACGTCTGGTCTGTCAGCGGCAACTGATATTCCGAAAGAATCGGGTACATCCGCGTATTGTCAAAGCCATGGGTATCCCAGCCTCCCTCATTACGCCGTCCGCCAATATTGCTAGAAAAATAAACGTTGACAAACTTAACGCCTGATTCGACAAGGCGTCTTGCCAGCAGGCAACTTTGTCCGTACGTCGTGCGACCATATTTGTCTCGAACGGATTGTGGTTCGGCGGCAAGATTAAACGCATCGCGAATTTTCGAGGAATTGAGCATTCCCAAAGTCTTTTCATAATACGCATCAAGACCACGAGCGGCTGGCGATTGCTCAAGCTGATTAACTTGTCGATTAATCAGTTGCTGAATCTCGCGCCGATCGTGCAACCGTTCGGCCGTCAACCCGCTGGGGAGGCTCAATTCGGGTAGCGAGAAGCGACGGTCATTGGGGTCCGATGCAACGAGTAGCGGATCGTGGCCTTTTCCCAGGAAGCTGGCATGCTGACCCGGGGTGATTTCGCCGTCTCGCATGACATGAGGAAATGCCACAAAGGTTGGCATCCCGTTAGTGTTCGGGGCAAGTTGATCAACAACAGATCCATAGGCAGGAAATAAGTCTTGAGAGTCGCGAAGCCGGATATCGTCCAGCGGCGGAGCGTGGCCCGTCAGCGCGTAATAAGCAGCGGGATTATGATTTTTCATCGTGTGATGGACCGTCCGAATGAGTGTGACGTCATTCATGATAAGTGCGGTCTTCGGCAATTGATCGCAAATCTGGATTCCCGGGGCCGACGTTTCGATCACGCCATAATGACTTCGCACACCGGCCGGAGCATTCGGTTTGGGATCGAAGGTGTCGAGGTGACTTGGGCCGCCAAACTGATAGAGGAAGATGACCGACTTGGCTCGACCCGGCTTTGCCTCGGTCCGTTCAGTCGCCCGCATCAACTTGGGCAACGTCAAACCGAGCATCCCCGTTCCACCGATCTGGAGTGCCTTGCGTCGTGGGATTAAACCCGATTCATTCCACATGATGATTAAACTCCACCGATGCCTTGGGCATGCGTTATCGACGCAGCAGAAACTCATTCGAATTAAACAAACCCCAGGCAATGTCTTCGAGTGCTTGTCGACGATCGTTTGATTTTTCG
>JBAXBD010000866.1:0-2566 GCA_037142165.1 Schlesneria sp.
CCTCGAACGAATTATCACAGGCTTTAAAGCGGAATAAGATGCGATTGCCCTGGACAGCTGCTGGCTGAGGAATTTTACGGGGAATATATGTGTCAGATAAATGCTGTAACAGATCACGCCACAAAACTTGAACCCGTTGAGAAAAGAGAGACTGGCGATTGGTTCGTCATACCGCTTCAAGAACCATAATACGCCTGCGAATCCCAAGGCTTCTACAACTCGCCACGCAGAAAATTGAGACTCGTGGCCAAAGATCGTCGTCGTCGCCGCAAGGACCGTCAGTCCGACCAGCACCGAACAGGCAATCATTCGAAAAGCTGCCGCTTGTCTCGAAGTGGCGCAGTGCAGATCCCAATAAAGCCCCACACCGGCGGCAAACATAAACCAGTGCTCGTCGAAGAAGAATCCTCGAATCGGAATGGCATAGCAAATGACAAGGAAATCGACAGCTGCGACAGCAGCGGTCAGAAACGCGACCCCTCGAAAGAAACGACGACCACTGAGCGCCAGCAGGATACCGATCACGACATAGAACTGTGTCTCATAGCAAAGCGTCCACGCCTGGATCGGAAAAAGCAATCGGGACTCGCCGGTAAGAAAACCGATCCACGTCCCCGTTAACGTAGCGCTTCCAAACCACTGAAAGAAGGACAGATCCCACGGCATTGAAAGTGGCCACGGTGCTCGTTTCAGCGAGCCGGGGTTGATGAAGTCCATGGCGAAGCAAATCAAGACCGAGCCGATCAACGCACACCAGAATGGAGGGAAGATTCGCATCAATCGGCGTAAGAAATACTCGCGAACAGTACGACCCGATCGACGGGTCGACTCGGCAGAAGCGGTAATACAGTAACCGCTGATCACAAAGAACATTTCGACACCGATATGAAGCTGATGACAGATGATATTCCGCAATTTTGGTTGTAACGTCCGAGGTTGACTCTTCGGAACGACGGATGTTTTCTCGAATTCAGAAGAAGTGACAGAGCTGATTGTCGAGGTCTTTCCCAGCGGCAGGCCTTGATCGCACATTGGCAGCAATAAGTGATAGACGACGACGATCAGACAGGCGAGGCCTCGCCAATGATCAAGTGATTTGTAACGCGGCGAAGTCGAATCCGATTGACCGACAATCGAGTTCACTGAGACTGCGGAAGCAGATACTGCGGCCATTTCGAAATCCTTTGGCGACCTGAGTCAGATCGGTGAAATGGCTTGCGCGCTGCCGTTTCATATATCGGTCAATGAGTCGCGTACGTCGCAGGTGCATACTGAACCAGGGTTGCCCCCCATGAATAACCAACACCAAATCCGACGAGCATGATCCTCATTCCCGGTTTCAGTCGGCCTTCCGTCAACACGACGTTTAACGCGATCGGAATCGTCGACGACACCGTGTTGCCATAGCCTTTCATGGCAATCACGAATCGGTCAGCAGGAATCTTCAGCTTGGCCTGTAAGCGATTTAACATGAATTCATTCGCCTGATGAAAGACGAAAAGATCGATGTCAGCCAGTTGAAGCTGCGAACGATTCAAGAGTTCGTTGACCGCCTTGGGGACTGCGTCGATTGCGAAACTGAAGATCTCGGGACCGTTCATGAACAAATACTGATCAGTGTCGCCAGAGACCTCGGCCCCCTCAGGAAGCGGTTTGCTGGAAACATTGGAATGTCTTAGCGAATGACGCTTTAAAATCAGGTTTGCAGCCCCCTGACCATCGGTGCCGTAACAGTACGGACCAATCAGCGGACGATCGCTTTCGACTGAGCGTATCAGCGTGGCTGAACCGGCATCGCCAAACAGCGAACGAACGCCAACGTCGTCGTGGCGAAGAAATTTTGTGTACGTATCGCCCGTCAGAAACAACACATTTTTCGCTTGACCCGTCTCAATCAAACCCTGAGCCAGTCCCAATCCGTAAATGTATCCGGAACAGCCAAGATTGAAGTCGAGTGCCCCGATTCCCGTTCGTAGCTTTAAGCGATCCTGCAGCAGACACGCAGTAGTTGGCAAAAGGTAATCAGGTGACTGAGTGCAGAAGAGTACGAAATCAATTTCCTCACGGGAGCATGTGCCGTTGGCGAACAACTTTTCCGCCGCGTGGAATGCCAGGTCGGACGACAATTCAGTAACGTCCGCCACGTGCCGTTCTGCGATGCCAGTCTTGTCGAGAATCTTTTGTGGATTCCAATTCGGCGAGAGAAGTGCGATTTCCTCGTTACCGACGACGGTTTTCGGCAGATGAAACTCAACGGCTGCCAGTGAAGCATACATGAAAGGAATCCGACTGTTCAAAAAGACTGTTAACCTGCCATGGAATCCGGTTGATCGACGTCGGAATCATCCTGTAACCAACTGATTCGTTTTGCCGGGACCCCCATCATACTGAATCCTGAGCTGACATGATTGATCACGACGCTGCCAGCGCCAATCCGCGCGAATTCGCCAATCTGCATTTTTGGCAAAATGGCTGTCTGACACCCAAGAAAGACACCTCGTTTCAAGCTGACATTGCCCGCAACGTCAGAATGAGGTGACAAGGTACACCCGTCCCCGATGATCGA
>JBAXBD010000867.1:0-2566 GCA_037142165.1 Schlesneria sp.
ACCGGGACTTACACACAAGTTGCCGTGCTTGAGCGACAGTCCGATTGGGCATCCGCACTGGCTTTTTCGCCTGACAACAAGCGACTTCTTGTTGGTCGCATGAATGGCGAGCACCAGTTCTATTCCGTTGATCCTGACTGGATCGAACCGAAAAATGATCTTCAGCGACTGGATGAGTCTCAGGCATCGTCGACGAACGGCAATTCCCTGACGGAGACGGTCAATCAAATCATGGAAAATGAACCCAACGATACACTCGCGAATGCCACAAAACTTCCCATTCCCGGTCTGGCCAAGGGTGAGCTGAAAGTCGTGAACGGCGCCCAGTCGGATATCGATCTTTATCAATTCGAGGCCAGAAAGGGAGAGACCATCGTCCTCGAAACGAACGCCGGACGGGCCGGGTCGGAAGCAGACACGAAACTCGACATATTGCAGGCCGATGGCAAACCTGTCCTCCAGGCGTTACTGCAGGCGGTCCGAGATTCATGGATCAATTTCCGACCGATTGATTCGTCATCGCCAGACGTTCGACTCGAATTCTGGGAAGAAATGGACCTTAATCAATACGTGTATCTATCGGGCGAAGTCTGCAAAACCTTCCGAGCACCACAGGGACCCGATTCCGGGTATGCACTTTATTCGATCGCTGGCAAGCGTCGAAACTATTTTAATACGAGTGCCACGGGCCACGCGAAAGACGAACCGGCCTATGTTGTCGAGGCGTTTGCCCCCAACTCAAAAATTGTCGAAAACGGCCTGCCGGTTTTTCCGCTCTATTTTTCCAATGACGACGATGGAGATCGAAAATATGGCAAGGATTCACGCCTGACATTCACTGTACCCGCTGATGGCACCTACTTCGTCAAAGTCAGCGACGTTCGAGGCTTTAGCGGCGATAAGTACTTCTACACGTTAATCGCCCGTCCATCGCGACCTGATTTCACTGTCGAGATCAACACGATGAACCCGAAAGTCCCCGCAGGAAGCGGACAGCGATTAAAGTTCACGTTGAACCGTCTGGACCATTTTAACGGAACCGTGCGACTCGATATCGCCGGACTTCCCAAGGGATTCAACGCATCATCACCCGTCATCTTCCAATCAAGTGCCTATGAGACTCAAAGCGTGATCACGGCCAGCAGTGATGCACCTGAACCGACCAAGGCGGATTGGGAACGGATCACAATCATGGCAACGGGAGAAGTCGGTGGTCAACTCGTTACAAGGACCGTTGGAAGTCTCGGTGAATTGAAGCTGGAAAAACCGGCCGCGATCCGTGTTACCCTGATTCCCGATGACCCAAAGTACGAAACAGCGGACCATGGACTCGTCATCGAACCCGGAACGACGATCACGGCTAAAATCATCGTTACAAGGAACGGTCACGAAGACGACGTCAAATTCGAGATCGACAATCTCCCCCACGGGATCATCGTTGACAACATCGGGCTGTCGGGTGTCCTGGTCCGAAAACAGGAAACCGAACGCCAAATCTTTCTGACAGCGCGTCCCTGGGTCCCTGAAACGGACCGACTGATCCACGCTGTCGCCCAAGGAGTCGGCAACCAGGCCTCGCCAGCAGTCCGCCTGTACGTCCGCAGGAGTCCTGGTTTGGTCGCCAAATAACTGATGAAAAAAGTAAGTGAACCCGATCGATCCCGACGCTGACAGCGTCGTTCACGAAGCCGATGCTGCCAAAGTCAGAACGGACACGAAGACTGGCAGTTTAAGGTGATGGAAATGATTTCAGTAGCTCAGATCACACAAACATGTTGCATGAAGCCATCGTATCGTGGATGCGAAAGTAGTCCGACTGTCTCAAGCCGCAATCGGGCGGACGAGTTAACTTGGGTCGTCTTCCGCTGTCGATTTCGTTTGTCACGCGAGGGAATGACTCAAAAAAGCGGGTGAATTAAAAATACCCGTTCTCCGCCTTTCGGAAGAAGGAAAAGCGGATGTCGTCACAACGATATCACCAAGCATCCTCTCGAATTTTCGACGACGTTCATTGAAATCACGCTTTTTTGCGTAACAATCGATCCTCTTACGAAGGCCTGTTTTATTCAGGCGATGGTCACACCACTGAGGTTTGGCGTTTTGTTGAGTTGGCCGTGTTGTGCCATTTTTCTGGAAGACTTAGCTATGACAGAAGAGTTGCCGTGGTACCACGAAGGTCTCCGTTTTCAGTGCAGTCAATGTGGAAACTGTTGTACGGGAGGGCCGGGGGTGGTTTGGGTGACCGATGACGAGATCCGTGAAATCGCTGAGTTTCGGGGCTTGTCGATTGGCGAAATGCGAATCAATCACACGAGGCTCCATGGCGGAAGGGTCACGCTGCGTGAGTTCGCAAACGGTGACTGCACATTCTTTGACGGACAGACGCGGCGGTGCACGATCTATCCCGTAAGGCCACCTCAATGTCGAACGTGGCCATTCTGGAACTCGAACCTGGAAAGTCCGGAAACGTGGAAACGAGCACAAACCGTCTGCCCCGGCATGGGTGAAGGGAGTCTGATTCAACTCGAAAGCATCCACCAACAGGCGGCAGTGATTGATATTTGAA
>JBAXBD010000868.1:0-2564 GCA_037142165.1 Schlesneria sp.
CGAAAGTAATGAGGCCGCCATTCACGTCATTCTGACGGCGATTGAAGCAGCCGGTTACAAACCGGGTGAGCAGATCAAATTGGCACTCGACTGTGCTTCGACCGAGTTCTATGACTCAAAAACCGGCCTTTACGAGATGGACGGAAAGAAGATCAAGGTCGAGGAACTGGTTGGAATCTGGAAGACCTGGTCCGAAAAGTACCCCATCTGCTCAATCGAAGACGGTTGTGCCGAAGACGACTGGGACGGATGGAAACTGCTGACAGACGCTATCGGTAGTAAGGTCCAACTCGTTGGCGATGACCTGTTTGTGACGAACACGCGCCGCCTGCGAGAAGGGATTTCTAAGGGCATCGCGAACAGCATTCTGGTCAAAGTGAACCAGATCGGAACGTTGAGCGAAACGATTGACGCCGTTCAAACCGCATACCGACATGGGTATACGGCTGTGATGAGTCATCGTTCCGGTGAAACAGAAGATACGACGATTGCTGATCTTGCAGTTGCCTTGAATACCGGACAGATCAAAACGGGATCTGCAAGCCGAACAGACCGGATCTGCAAATACAACCAATTGCTCCGGATCGAAGAGATCCTCGGCTCGGACGCACGATACGGCGGAACGCTCTAAGCGTCCTTCGGTCATGAATGACAACCGCCGGACTCGCAAAAGTCCGGCGGTTGTTTATTTGGAATTCGTGACCAGTCAGACGGAAAATCCGGCAGTCAATCACGACGTTATCTCGATCGACTGACGTCGCTTCAATTTGCCGACACGGTTGCGGCAGCCAGGGTATCAAGGAACCCCTTCAGTTGTTTGCTCCGAACGGGATGCTGCAGCTTTCGCACCGCTTTCGCTTCAATCTGTCTCACGCGTTCGCGGGTGACTTTGAAAATTCGTCCGACTTCTTCAAGTGTATAGGTGTATCCGTCACCCAGACCGTATCTGAGCTTGATGATTTCACGTTCACGATAGGTCAGCGTCTTCAAAACGACATCAATCTTGTCTTTCAGCATCTCTTGTGTCGCTGAATTGACAGGGCTTTCAGTATTATCGTCTTCGATGAAATCGCCAAAATAACTGTCTTCGCTCTCGCCCACTGGTCGATCAAGACTGATCGGATGTCGCGAGATCTTCAGGACACGTCGAGTCTCTTCCAAGCTGACACCTGCCGCTTCGGCGGTCTCTTCGATCGTTGGCTCCCGTCCTTTTTCCTGCAACAGCCGCTTGCTGACTTTCCGAAGTTTGGACATCGTTTCAATCATGTGAACCGGAATCCGGATTGTTCGAGCCTGATCCGCGATGGCTCTCGTGATTGCCTGGCGAATCCACCACGTGGCATAGGTCGAGAACTTATAACCACGACGATACTCGTACTTGTCAACCGCTCGCATCAATCCCGTGTTTCCTTCCTGAATCAGATCGAGGAAACTAAGGCCGCGGTTGCGATACTTCTTGGCAATCGAAACGACCAGTCGAAGATTACCCCCTGAGAGTTCCCGCATCGACTGTTCATAAGCACTGAATCGTTCGCGAACATCATCGAGACGTTGACGAAGGGTCTGTGGAGTTTCGAGCGTCATCTGCATCAGGTCGAGCAGTTCTTTTTGCAGATTTGCCCGTTCGTCTCGCGCTGATTTCAGATTCTTCATCCCGTCAATCTGACGCTGAAGCAAGTCCATTCGGTTCGAAATCTGTTCCAACCGGCGCATGGTCGGTTGCAACCGCTGGGTCCTCAGGCTCAGTTCTTCGAGCAACGTCACCATCTTCCGACGACGGCTTTCCAACCGGGCCTGTGTCGCTTTCACCTCGGCGGCCGACATACTTCCCGAAATCATCAGTTCAAAATCTTCCACGCTCTTTTCGCGGAGAATTTCGAGCGTTCGCAGGTTATGCGGCATCCGGCCAAGAATCTGATTCTTTTCCAGCCCTTCTGTGACGGAAACCTTGATCGTCCGGTCAAACGGCAGTTCGCCGCAATTGACCTTTTTCAAAATGTCGATCGATTGCTTGAGGGCATAATCGCTCTCGAGCAAGTGACGACGGAATCGCTTCCGAGTGATCTCAATCTTCTTCGCAAGCGAAATTTCCTGCTCCCGTGTGAGCAACGGGATCTCGCCCATTTGAGTCAAATACATCCGGACCGGATCGTCGATCTTCCGCGATTTGTCGTCGGCTTTCTCGCTCTTAACAGCCTTTCCTTTACCCGCACGACGCTTCATGAAGATTTCGGGCGTCATCGGCAGCTTTTCGTCAGCGACGATCTGCATCCCGAGTTCGTCCAGCGACATCAGGAGATTGTCGAGCTTTTCGGGATTGACGGCCTCGTCTGGCAGGTACGCGTTGACCTGAGAGAACGTCAAGAAACCTTGCTGCCGACCGGTTTCGATCAATTCGTTCAAGCTCGAATCAAGTCTGTACACAGGAAACTCCTCGAAAGGATACTGAGATTCGTGTAAATTCTACTTCTGGTGGAAAGCTGACTTGGCAAAGTTTCAAGTCAGCTTTCATTCGACATCTTTATTTTGCAGTACGTTCTCGGTGGAAACGGGCCGCTTGTTCC
>JBAXBD010000869.1:0-2561 GCA_037142165.1 Schlesneria sp.
CCACTGAGCAAAACCAACAAAACCGATTTCGCTCGTCCCGTTCCACTCGATGCAGCCGCAGACCGATGTAAAAAGGGCAGGGCGGATCCAACGACGCCAGCGGCTCCGACTTGCAAAAGGCGACGGCGATCAAAGGGGATTCGAGAAATCATAGTGATCCTCTCGGTAATTCGGTGGGACAGATCAGGCGGGAGCGTACATTTACTTCATATAAAGCAATACTCATACCTTGTGGGCAACCCCTTCACAAGAGGTATCTTTGGGCCCCCACGGATCTAATCTCCAGCAATGGTCCTAATGATCTCGTGTCTTTTCGAAAAGGGGGACTGGCTCCGTCCACAGTGCCTGTCCCCCTTTTCGTCTTCCTTCGTGTCTTCGTGCCTTCGTGTGAGCCATTCCTGATTTTTTTCACACGAAGACACGAAGGAATAAGGAAAGAAAGGGAAGAGAAGAATCACCTCCAGCAATGAAACGAACCGATTCCCGTTTCTTACCTGACACGATTGCGGAATTTTCTTCTTTAGCCCTTCGAATGACTTCGTTTGTTGGGCGCATCAGAACGGTCGGTTCCGTCACTTTGTTTCGGCATATCTGCGATGCAGTTCAATCAAAGCGGTGTATTTCAAGGTCACGATCATTCGGCCCACAGTCGGCGGCGAGAACCTGCCAGCAGTTCTTGAATTGTTTTCTTAATCATTTGCCCGATTTGGCGAGCGGAAACGGCTTGCGCTTCCAACGCAGACGTGCTTTGCACCATGCGAACAAGCTTTTCAGCCTTCTTGCGAGCCTGTCGTTCGAGAATCTCTTGAGCGTCGCATACCGGCACAGCCTCCAGGTCCATTCCAAGAACCTGTGTGATCGCCATGATGTTGTCCAGACTCGCTGCTGAGCCATGCCCGGAGAGGATTCGATGAACGGTTGGCAACGAAACGCCGCTTCGGTCGGCCAGTGCCGCTTGGCTGATTCCGAGTTCTCGACGGCGGGCTTCGAGCTTTTCAAATAACGGTGTGCGGTTCGTCATGACCATCTTCCTCCTTAATAACACATCATATATGATGCAATTTCAAGCGGAGATTTTAGCCTGAATCCATCGTCCCGTTCTTGAAAAGCACAGTGCGGGCTTCGCCCGCAGCCCAATCACGAGAAGAATTTGAACCACGAAAAACACGAAAACAAATCAGTCGAGGTGAGCCGGGCGGCGTCAGCCCTCGGATTCTTTTCATCTCAAGATTCTTCGCGCCGTGCAAAGAAATCAAACGTTAGTAGTACGAAAAAAACAGTCGAGGCAAGCCGGACCTTAATCGACACTGCCCGTTCTAAGAATTCGTCGAAAAAGCCATGCCGAGGGTTTGCGGAAGAGTTCTTCGAACACCAACGAGGCCCGTTTTTAAACGTCAGACGACATTATCGTTTCGTCGGAGCGTGGGAAACTGAAATTCCACGGCTTGAGCATTAACTCGCAAAACAAAGCGTCTTCGACGCCGAAAAAGCTGTGTTCCCACCAAATCAAACACAGCCGAATCGCCATTCATTCGAATCGCTTGGGTCAAGACACCTTGTTTTCCCAATTGACTTCGATTTTATACTTTTAGACAATGACACAATGACAACAGAAACCCTCCCAACCATAGAAGATGATATCAAGGCCGTCACCGAGGCGTTCCTGGCTGGTCGTCCTGTGCCTCCTGAAGTGGAAGCCCGACTCGACGAACACGCGGTGGAGTTTCGTAAGCGAATCTTCGAACAGAACGGCTATCTCGATATTGCCGTTCCCTATACGCGTGAAACTCGTGAAACTGGTCATTGATGCAAGCATCGGGATAAAGGCGATCCTTCCTGAGCAAGACTCGGCACAGGCATTGCAGCTTCGTGATGATTTCCGAAAGGGGATTCATCAACTGTTTGCCCCTGATCTGTATTTTCTGGAAGTGGGAAACGTATTGGTCATGGCAGCTCGTGCGGGTAAATTTCCCGTTGCGGATCTTCCTTTCACTTATTCGGAACTCATCCGCCATCAGCCCATCATCTGTCCCTCAACCTCACTTTTCCCTCGGGCATTTGCCATCGCATCTCAGATTCGAGTCAGTCTCTACGATGCGACTTATCTGGCCTTGTCTGAAGAAGAAGGATGTCCGCTTTTGACGAATGATCAGAAGCTCATCAATGCCGCGAAAGGGTTTTCATTCATCAGTCTCAATGATTTATGAGCGATGGATTCGATGGTATTCTGTCCAGACAAGGACATGCGAGGCTTGAGCTTTAACTCGCAAAACAAAGCGTCTTCGCCGCCGAGAAAGAGGTGTCCCCAACGACCCGATTGATTGAAAAGACAACTGTCACGACCGCAACGGACGCGGTGCCCATGCGATTGAGCGAAATTAACAAATTGAATTCAAGACCCAAAAACCCCGAGTCGATCATGCTGAGCGATCGGGGCGATCCTGACGGAGTTCCTCATAAAGTTGCTCGAATCGGTCGATGAATGCCGCCTCACTCCATTTCTCGATCGCTAGAGCGCGACCTTCCCGCCCCATGCGCTCGGCCTCTTCGCGATCCTGGAG
>JBAXBD010000870.1:0-2553 GCA_037142165.1 Schlesneria sp.
AGATGCGATTCGTCGGTGGGTTGGGCTTCTTTCAATTGGTAGTTTCGAGAAAGCGGCACTGGAGATTACCACACAAGGTTCCCCGTGTTCATCCGGACTTTTGGTCGAAGCAATTGGAAGATACAGCCGCAAGTACCGGGACGCCCCAGCCAACGAAAGAGCGAGGCTTGTACCAAAAATTACGTCACCAAATGAAATGATACCGCAGGGCGAGAATATGGTGATGTACGTGAAAGATGGATCAACAGTGATTGAGTATGATTTGCCGGTCGAGAATTCGTGGAGTGACCTGACAGCGAAATTCCGACTGAACGAACGGAATGAAGGAGGAGCTGAACTATCACTCGTAGACATACGGGTTCTTTAGCCACCTCCGGTGACCACGACCACGGACCACGGGGAATCGCGGTAGCCATTACTGACCGCCCCCCGACCACGGGGACACTGCCAATACCGTTCGGCACGACGAAGAAAAGGGGAGAAGTCCAAATACAGGTTGACGAGAGTCGTTTTCTTGAACTCGAATCAACATTTCGCCACCGAGGACTCCCGAAAAAGAAAATCGACGACAGAAAACCCTAAAAAAATGGACGTATCCCCTTGTCGTCGGCCAAATGGATTATCAATAAAGTGAATTCGAAAAACGATGTAACACCTTCGGTGTAAAACGCTCTTCACGATCCCTAACCCAGGGTGCGCTCGCTGACGCTCCCGACCCTGGGCTTTGATATGCAACGCCGTTGACGTAAAGACAGTGCGGTTCACGCGACCGCAACGTGTGCTTCGTATCACGCCTCGGCGACCGAGTTCGTGAGTGCCGTCTTTTTGACAAGATCGTGTTTCCAAGACCTTCGTTTAATAATTTACCCTCGGCTTCGCCCCCTTTTTCGTTCGCTCAAGTTAATACCATTGATCACACTTCGGCTTCTTTGTCTGATGTCATGGCTGTTTTTTATGTCGATTCATGAGCACTGAACGAGACGTCATCGTGTCACAATCACTTTGTCGAATTTACGTTCACCTGGTGTTTTCAACGGAACATCGTTACCCGTTTCTTCAAGACAAAACAATTGTTGAAGCGACACACAAATATCTCGGTGGTGCCTGCAACAAACTCGACTGGCCTGTTGTGACTGTCGGGGGCCTCGCCGATCACGTTCATATCCTATGTCGTTTTGGCCGGCGTATTGAGATCAGCGATCTTGTCATGGAACTCAAACGCGACTCGTCCAAAATCGGTGAAAGACCAATCACCGAGTCTCTCTGGATTTTAGTGGCAAAAAGGCTGCGCCGCGTTCTCGATCATCCCATCGCACGTGGGACCGCTCGGGGCCTCTATCGAAAGCCAGGCGGAACATCACAGGAAGAAATCGTTTCAGGCGGAATTTCGGCGATTATTGACGATCTACGATCTGCAGTGGGAAGAACGATATGTCTGGGATTGATGGTGGCGGGGTTTGAATCAGCACTGCCCCGTCGTCGTGGCCTGTCAATACGCCGAAGGCGTTGCATATCAAAGCCCAGGGTAGATTGCCTTGCAATCTACCCTGGGCGTGCGGATTGAGAATGGTCTTACTCCAACGGAGTTACATCATTCTTGGGTCAACACAAATCCGGGACCTTCAAATGTTCAATCAAGAACTTGAATCGGAAAAAGTGCTATGTAACACCTTCGGTGTAAAATACTCTTCACAGGACCTTACCCCGGGGTGCGCTCGCTGACGCTCGTGACCCTTGGCTTTGATATGCAACGCCGTTGGAGGAATTTCAAAGGTGTCAGCATTCGTTCTTATGAAAGTTTTGGCCGCCGATGCGGAATAGTCCTGTTTATCGACATGATTTGACGTTCATTGTCGTATTTGTACTCGTCTCCGAGTTCCTCATACGGGTTTTTGATTCCTAACTCCTTTTCTTCAATACGTAAGTATTGGCGATGGGCCAGAGCGCCCAGGCGCTTACAACACGGTCGCATTCCGTATCGCCATAATCTCCTCTTCGAAATAACTGTTACCGATGCGGCAGTCGGATTACTTCCCCGCCGCAGGAGTCTCCTGAACGAACTTGACGAGTTGCCTGGTCAAGTCCTTGTCGAAGTCGGCGAGTTCTTTCGCGATCAGACCGTGAGCCGCAAGTTGACCGTTACCGGGATAGTCAACCAGCACGAGTGTGCATTTAGGCAGAACGGCGCTGAGCGCCTTCGATTCACTGACTGCTTCCGGGCGCTGTTTCACTGCCGCAATGACGAATGGCGGGCAGTCATCGGGATTCTGCCGGGCATGTTGCAGCGGGGAGGCGTCGTGAAGGGTTTTCGCATCTTCTCCGAAGGCATCAGAAATCATCTTTCGCACGGCCAGGGAGCGAGTTGTCGTCAGGTCATAGCTGGCGGTGTCAATCGCCATGACACCCGCCAGGGCCGACTTCGGTACCAGATCATGGGCCTTCAGGAATTTCGCTGCGGTCGCCACCAGGGCTACAAGATGAGCGCCCGCCGAATGCCCCAGAAGAAACACTCGCTTCGGATCGCCGCCATGTTTGGCGATGTTATTATGGACC
>JBAXBD010000871.1:0-2549 GCA_037142165.1 Schlesneria sp.
GGCCTTCGTGCTCTTCGTGGTAAAATCGTCTTGTCTGCGGACTTCCGTTTTCTGGATGAGAATTGACTTCATCTGGCGTTGGCGGAGACGACTTTGTTATCCTCAAGAAGATGAGCACGATCGATCTGACTCCGCTTTTGAAATCGCCTCGACTTCCTGAATTCGCGGCAGCTCTACCATTCGCGGAAATCGAGGAAGCGAAAGGTCAAGAGGTCGGATGCTTAACCACGAAGGACACGAAGATCACGAAGTAAAGAAATCAAAGAGGGCTTCGCGTTTTCTCTTCAATCGCTTTTCTACTTCGTGGCCTTCGTGCTCTTCGTGGTAAAATCGTCTTGTCTGCGGACTTCCGTTTTCTAGATGAGAATTGACTTCATCTGGCGCTGTCGGAGACGACTTTGTTATTCTCAAGAAGATGAGCACGATCGATCTGACGCCGCTTTTGAAATCGCCTCGACTTCCCGAATTCGCGGCCGCGCTTACCTTTAACTGATTGGCCAATTTTATTTCTTTGTATTGGGCCAGATATAGGGTGCGACAGGGCGTAGCATGGGCTTCAGCCCGTGCACCACGACAACTTGTGCGGGCTAAAGCCCACACCACAAAATGCTACGATCACTTTGTCCAATTTCATCTTGGAGCAATCGGCAGATTTGGCTAGTCTTGGTGGGATGCGATGGCCCGTCGAGTTCATTCGCACTTTGGATTGTACTCGTTTCAGAAAGGAATTCTGGAGATATGTCCATTCAAGGAAGCTCACAGAAACACGGTTGGTTTTGTCTGCATTCGTCACTTTTCCTGGCCTGCACGCTGTTCGCTTCGCTGTTAATCGATACTTCGGTGTTGTTTTCACAGGGCGTTCCTGTCACGAGAGCGTCTCATTCGCGTGATCGAACTCGCGGGTTCATTGACGACTACACCAATTCACTCGACAACGACTTTTATGTTCCGCATCAACCCGGACATCAAACTCCCGGTGATACTGGCGCCGTGGAAGGAAAATCGCTTCGCCCGTTGATCCGTGCATTCTCTGACAACTTAACTCAGCTTACATACGTCTTGAATGAACAGGTTGGCCAGGTCCCTGGATTGCGACAAAGCTATACCGAGTCGCTACGGCTCAGTGGTACGGCGGTGAGTGTCAACAAGTATTCCGAAAAATACGGTGTCGATCGGACGAATCTGGAGCAGCTTAAACAACTGGACGCTGACTGGCGTGAACTGGCCTATCGACTCGAAAGCCTGCGTGGAGTGACCGATGAAACCCTCGACCTGGTGAAGGGTGTGAATGATGCTGATCACCGCATTCGACAGTTGATTGGCATTCAGCCTCAACTCGATCGACGTCAGTTGTATCTCAAGGCTGCAAGCCTGGCAGGTGATCTGGATAATCTTCAGGAAGACGTCGCGGCAGAACTTGGTAATGGACAGGATGCGCAGGCCTACCGACGCCTGGTCACTCGACTACGGCAGGTTGTTTTGAATCTTGTCTCCATCATTCGTGACGAACGATCTGATGCCAATGTCATTGTCGAAGAATACAAACAATTTGAGTCAATCTGGTCACCGCTGGTTGTCAAATTGCGTGAAGAAGACAATCGCTATCTTGAGCGGGGCCTCCGACGGGTTTCTGCTTCCGTCAACGGCATGCATCAGTTATTGCTTTTGCCGCAAAAAATGGATCAATCACAGTTTGGTCACCTCGCGACGACGTTGAAGAAAGATATCGACGAATTTCTCGAGCGGACGCCGCTGATCCTGGTCATGCATTTGCCAAAGTCCAAGCAAGCACTTTCGGCGGCCGATCAGTTTTATGTCGCTTGTGCTCAATTCACTGAAGTCGTGAAGCGTGGTCAGGATCAAACGGAAATCATGGAAGCCTTTCGCCGGATTGAAGCGGCGGAACGAACGTTTATTGATGTCTATCGTGACGTGGATAGCGATAAGGCGGTCGCTGTTTTGAATCGAATCAGCCAGACCGTCAGTGCATTAAGATCTTCGTTGCACGTTCAGCGGGATGATTTTGACAGTCGGGCGGCCGAAGATCTGGCCGCTTCGATTCAGAATTTCAGCGAACAGATTGAAGCGACAACGAAAAGATGGCTTGAGGTGGAGCGACACTCGTTCGCTCAAGCTTGTCTACAGGACGCAGCCGACCTCGCTGACCGAGCAGCTCGACTCCACGACGATATCGTCACCGGAAAGTCTCAAGCCGAGCTGAAAGGCGAGATCACCGAAGTCTACGAAACCTGGCGTCGAGTCTATGACTATCTCTTAAAATGCCAGACCGAGGATCGACAGGCGATGGGTCGAATTTCGACTAACCTGACGCCGGCGCTCGTCGAATTGCGAACGATGATTTTGCAGTGATAAATATTGGACGAGCACTGCTTGACCGCGGACGGTCAAGCAGTGGCACGAAGATTGGGGATTCGCGTCATGTGCCACTGCTTCGGAGTCTTCGGAGAAGCAGTGTCTTTGCTTTCCTTCGATCGACGAGCACTGCTTGACCGCGGACGGTCAAGCAGTGGCACGAAGATTGGGGATTC
>JBAXBD010000872.1:0-2548 GCA_037142165.1 Schlesneria sp.
CCAGTAGAAAAACGGACGGCGAGAATGTGCGACTAACGGGTTGGTTGGTTCGAATTGGGCTTCAAACACATCGATTATTTGGCCCTTGTTCATCGGAGTGGTTGACAGCGGGACATCCGAGGAAAACATTGAGGGTTAAGCACATCACGCTATCTCCGCGAGTTTACGGCAAAAGTAGCGTCCTCGCCCCGCCGAGAAGAAACCGGAATTGCCAATGAACTTATGATACATCGGGGCTTTCAAACGCCAGTTGAGGTCTGCTGCAATTCGGCTATCGTCTCGGCGGAGCGAGACGGCGACTTTGATCGAGGGTGAAATCTCGCTGGAGTCTTCTCCGTTGCAACGTCTTCCGCTTTTTCGAGAAAATCAAAGAGCACTGGGTGACCGAAGCCGCTCATCCAATGCTCTTAAATATTTCGAGTGGACAACGCATTAGCTGTTCGTTGCTGCCTTCTGTTGCCCTACGACGCCGATGTTGATGTAGGCGTGGACGTGTGGTGCGCCACGGAAGTGCCAGACGAAGGAGGGACCTTCGACTCGCCAGATGTCCCAGAGCTTGTCGTTTTCAAGGTCACCTTGCTGGTAGAAGGCCATGTGCAACTTGTCGACGCCGCCCGCGGCCTTGACGATTTCCATGGCTTCTTCAGTGTCTTCCTGGCGATAAGGGGCGAGCAGAACCTGCAGCGTCTTTTCGACGAGCCCCTTCTGATCGGCAGAAAGTTGACTGACGGGAATACCAGAGAATTTGCCTGACGGTCCTTGGAGTGCAACGGCTGCTTCGTTGGGGGCTGTTGCGACAAGAGCGCTCTTCGCCTGATTGGCGTCGAGCGCTTTAAAGACCTCGTTGACTTGTTGCGTCTGGTAGTAGAACAGATTTTCTTTGGGGGTTTCTTCGCCATGCCCGTAAACGATCGGGCCACCGAAGGCCACTCCGTCGACGCTGTTTCCATCGGCTCGAAGAGTCAGGTGGCGGCCGGTCAATTCCCATTCGAAGGCTGATGTGCCAGGTTCGCCGAAAACGGCGATGCTGTATTCCCGGATTCCACCACTGTCAAATTCCATCTGCTTTTGTAGCCGATCGTATCCGTCTTTCGATGTGACGTTTTTTACGATTTCATCGACGATTTGACGCTGCTCGTCGGTATAGAAATCCTTTCCGATCGTTGGCTTGGTGATTTGCCAGTTGGCGTTGATTCTTTGACGAAGCGGGTCATTGAAGCCGAAACAGATCGTCTTCTTCTGTTCGGCAGAGAGCGAATTGTAGAAACGCCCAACTGCGGTTTCCGCAGCACTGGTTGGACTGGGTGCTGAATAGGCACCGGGCGCTAACCATAACCCCGAGCCAATCGCGCTGAGGGTGGAGGCACCCATTGCGACTGCCTTCAGAAAATCACGACGATCAACAGAGCCACAGTCATGGCATGAGCGCGAAGGTTTTGTCATTGCACAGTCTCCCCGAGAAATGTAAGCGGCCGCAGAAAAGTGAATACGGGAATGGATTATTTCAACTTCGCCTGAAGATTGCGAATCGAGACACGATTCAAAATCGTGGGCAGATCCCGATCGTCAAGAGAATAAATCACGTTCACTGAATTTAACGTGAATTCCGAAAGAGAATTTGTCGATCGTCTTCGCCGTATTGTCACGTCGGGTCGGGGACGATGTCGTTGCTGTCGAACCGGACATCGATCAGTGTTGTCACTCCGTTTCCCGTTTGCGGACCATGGCCTTTTCGGAAATGGACGCGCCAGATCACTTCGCCGTCTGGAAGTTCGACACTCTCCTGAGACGGGATGAACGTCTCGTATTCTTCATGCGGTAAAAGCTCGCGATTTGCATCCTGTCCGACAATCCGCCACTCGCTTTCCGGTGGCAACCGGTCGAAATTGTAGAAAAACAAGCCATCTTTCTTTTTCCGGTCTATGTCACGAAAAATCACGTTGTACGAAATCACGGGCGAATGGCCTCGTTGAAAATACATCAGGGTCGAATCGATCGGCGTGATGATCTGTTGTTCGGAAACATTTTCAAACTTGAGCCAGAGTTTGAGCACTGGATCAGATGGTGCTCGTTCATTTTCAGGGACATCTTTGAAATACTTAAACGAGATCGGACCGCGCGTCACTCGAAGCGGGGTCACTCGAATGTTTCCGTACCGCTGTGATTGGCCGATGCGAAGCTCGTGGCCTTTGGGAAGTTCGTTTTCCGGTCGGGGTACGATCGCACGTCCTCCCTGTTGTGGGACCGTCTTCAGGTCAGGAAGACTTTCTAATTGGTGTGTTCGTCCAAGAAGTGTCAGATAGGCTGCGTAAATTGTGATCAGGCTGGCATAACTTCCCACGATCAAGAGCAGCAGTCCCAGGCACGATCCACGGCTTTTGGCGGTTGGGGATCGGGCATCCGAGGGAGCAACAAACACTGACGGATCGACTTCGCCGTTCAGCGTCGACAAATTCGTTTCGACCGGCAACTGGTTCGTCGACAGATCGAACTGGGGTGTTGCCGGCAACCCCCCCGCAGTTCCCTGTTCGAAATGTCCCGTTGGACG
>JBAXBD010000873.1:0-2542 GCA_037142165.1 Schlesneria sp.
ATCGAAGGACTTGATCGTGATCTGTGACGCGAAACGAGGTGATATTGGCACGACGGCGGAAGCCTACGCCAGAGGCTATCTCGCGGGAGCCGATCCGAAGGCGGCCTTGTGGCCATCCGATGCCCTGACCGTCAATCCCTATCTCGGGCGAGATACGCTTGAGCCATTCGTCAAGATTGCAAAAGAACGTGGGGCAGGGATCTATGTGCTGGTCAAAACCAGCAATCCTGGCTCCGCTTCGTTTCAGGATCAAAACGCGGGTGGAACGACGATCTATCAACACGTCGCGCGTGTCGTTGAAGAACTCACCCTAGAGACTGCAGAAGACGGATTTGGCTGTGTTGGAGCAGTGGTCGGAGCCACCTACCCACGTGAGCTGGTCGAACTGCGGGCTTTAATGCCACATGTTCCGTTGTTGATTCCGGGTTACGGCAGCCAGGGGGGAGCGGCGGCTGACGTCGCCCCCGCATTTCAGGAAACGGGATTGGGAGCCGTCGTGAACAACTCGCGCGGAATCAATTTCGCCTACAAGCTGGAACCATATGCGGAAGAATTTGGCCCTCGAAAATGGGAAGCGGCTGCTGAGGCCGCGACGAAACGGATGATTGCCGATCTGGCAGCAAATACGACGGCAGGAAAACTGATCTAGACCTCATTTCATGTGATTTTTTCGTTCAATACTCGAAAGGTTCATAAATGTCACAGGCATCTCGCTCGAATCGTCGGTCCTTTCTCAAACAAGCGGCGCTGGGTGCCTTTGCCGCTCCTGTGTTTATCCGCGACTTGCGAGCCGCATCCCCGAACGACGTCGTCCGGCACGCCAGTTTTGGTGCGTCAGGTATGGCGGGTGCCGACCTTTCGCAAATTGCCAGCCATCCGAAAGCGAAACTGATCGCCGTTGCGGACGTCGACCTGGGACGAGCCGAAGAACTCAAGAAAAAATTCCCAGATATTCGCGTGTACCAGGATTGGCGACAGTTGCTCGATAAAGAGCACGCTAATCTCGACTCGGTCAACGTTTCCACACCGGACCACATGCATGCATCACTGGCAATGGCATCAATGCAGCGCGGGCTAAACGTCTATGGCCAAAAGCCACTGACGCACGATGTCTACGACTCCAGAAGATTGGCTGAGGTCGCTGCGGAAAAGAAGCTGGTGACCCAGATGGGAATCCAGATTCATTCGCATCCGGCCTATCGATCTGCCGTGCAATTGATTCAAGGGGGGGCGATCGGCAAAGTGCAAAGCGTCCATTCGTGGAGCAGCAAGAAATGGGGTGATGAAACCACACGGCCTGATCGAACTGATCCTGTTCCCGCTAACTTCAATTGGGATCAATGGCTGGGCGTTTGCGAATCTCGCCCGTTTATCGGCAACGGCTATTATCATCCCGGCAACTGGCGAAAGCGACTCGATTTCGGGACCGGGACGTTCGGTGACATGGGCTGTCACATCTTCGATCCCGTGTTCAAAGCATTGGAATTGACCGCGCCGCTGACATTGCGGTCCACAGGTCCAGCCCCAACCGCTCATAACTGGGCAAACAACGCCCTCGTACATCTCACCTTTCCTCAGACGAAACAGACGATTGGTCCGGTGATTCCAATTACCTGGTACGACGGAGACCAGCGGCCATCTGGTGAGATCATTTCCAAGCATCTGAAAGATCGACCGCTGCCCGATCAAGGCTCGCTGTTTATCGGGGAAAAAGGGGCAATGTTATTGCCTCACGTCGATATGCCCGTGTTGCTTCCGGAGGACCAGTTTAAGGATTACCCAAGGCCTCAACTGAGCGACATCAATCACTGGCATCAGTTCGTGGACGCAGTACAGGGGAAGGGATCGACGTCGACACATTTCGGATATTCCGGACCACTCACGGAAAGCGTGCTGCTTGGTGGTGTCGCGACATTCTTCCCAAACGAGACACTCGAATGGGACGCCGCCAAACTACAATTCACGAACAAGCCCGAGGCCGCGCGTTTGATTCGTCGACCACCACGCAAAGGCTGGGAAGTCACCGGATTGAGCTGACTGTAGACGTAGACCGTACGATTGGATGAACCCAAAGTCTCGAATGAGGAGCAATTCTCTGAAATTCCAGCATTGGAATTCTTCGCCGTGACCTCAGTGTCTCCGTGGTAAAATCCGTCTTCTCTTTTATTCCGCTGCAGTTCCGCCGCCGCGAAATTTGGCGTCACCGTTTGATCAAGATTGATCGACTTCGACCATTCCTCGTAATTCATAGCGTTTTGGCGATTTTCCGCCCGTTTTTTGGCGTGTTCGAGTTTGTTCGAGTTTGTTCGAGTTCGAATTCCATCATTACTCCTCGGTGAGCCGGGAAGCGTCACTTCTCGGACCATTCGTTCTTTTCAGTTCTGCTGTCATCCCCCCGCCGTGAAATTTGGTGTCACAGTTTGATCAAGTTCGATCGACTTCGACCATTCCTCGTAATTCATAGCGTTTTGGCGATTTTCCGCCCGCTTTTTGGCGTGTTCGAGTTTGTTCGAGTTTGTTCGAGTTCGAATTCCATCATTAC
>JBAXBD010000874.1:0-2533 GCA_037142165.1 Schlesneria sp.
GTACGACAGAAGTAGCAAGCAGTCGGCTTGCGGGACCGGTCGTTGTCCCCGTGTCCTCGAGACTGATCTGCGACGACGCATCCTGCCGCTTGAGCAAGTCGTCGGCATGTCGAACCGTACTCATTGCACCGGCATCGGGTGCTTCGGTCATGATTTTCGTTGTTTGAAACAACATGGCGGCGGCACAAAGAAAGGCCATCCCAGCGGGGTTGAGGTTTTGTTCCATCCGAGGCCGACGAGTCAGTGCAAAATCAAAAAGTAATCGCAACAGCAACAAGCCGCTGACCGCAAACAGCCAGCAATACCCCAGCGGCGAACCCTCGGAAGTCGACTTGACGAACAACAGGCCAGGGGCGAGTGACAACAGCAGCGTCAGATCCAGGTTTCGAACCGACCAGAGTCGGCCAAACTTGAAAAACACTGCAATAATCAGAATGAGAGAAAGATAGAACCACGTCGGTGCATTGACGTGGTAACCTCTCAGGATTTCCTCCATTTTTGCACCTCCTTCCCCTGTCCTCAAAACATGCCCGCCGCAGATTCCACGGCAAGTAACAAACTTTGACTCAATCTCGTCATTTCAAGCAGGCTACAGAACGGATACACCAAGCCTAGTAATAGGATACGATGCGCGCAAACGAGGTCAACCAGTAAGTGATTTTGCTTCGAGAAGTTCGGAAACTCACAGGGCCGATTATTGCACCTTCGTAAACTGCGTTGACTCTACATTCCCGTCAATTCGACGGGATTTTGCCTGCATTAAAATCTATTGAATCCCTTAAAGCCTTGTGACATAACGAGATGCATCGCATTCCATCTCGACGTTCCAGAATCCGAATTCTGAATTCCTAGGTCGACTCAGGCAATTCCCGATAAGACGCATACGACTTAAACGTCTCCCACAACGTGACTTCCAACACGGGAAGCTTTTGGGATTTGGCAAAATCGAAAATCAATTTGGCAATATTCTCAGCCGTAGGATTGGCATCGATCAGGAATACGGGCTGACCCTGTTGTTGAAAGTATTCTGCGAACGGATCTGCTTTGCTGAGGATCATTCGATGGTCGAGATTCAGATCAATCCACGTCGCGACTTGTTTCTTGATGTCCGAGAAATCGACCAGCATTCCGCGCTCGTCGAGCGATTCGTTTTCGAGAATGATGACCGCTTTTCCGTTGTGCCCGTGCAGGTATTTGCACTTGCCATCGTAGTTCAATAACCGATGACCGTAACAGAACTCGATCTCACGCGCGACGCGAAACATGGCAAATTCCAGAGCTCGCCCGAAGCGAGGAGGGAAGGGGACCGTGAATCGAACAATTTCACAAAACCAGAAGATCACTCATCATCAAGGTCTGTACCGAGGATTTCGTCTTCAAACTCATCGATATCGATACCTTTATCGATCGCAGAAGAAATCAATTCTTCCCGTTCGGCTTTTGTATGTTCGTCAGCCTTGGACCGGAAATACAGCTTGATCGGAACCTCTTTGAACGGCAGTCGCTCTCGAAGGACACCCAAAAGATAACGTTTGTAATCTTCATCAAACAACTCGGCCGCATTGCACTTGATGACGATTGTGGGGGGTTCGGTCGAGACCTGCGTGGCGAACAGGATACGGGGCAACCGGTTCATTCGCATCGGCGGGGGAGCGTTCTTGATCGCGGCACGAATCAATTTGTTCAATTCATTCGTCTTGGTACGGAATCGTGACTGTTTGTAAATTGACTGAGCCAGGTTAATCAGCTTCTTCACATTGCGTCCGTCTTTCGCGGTGATCACGCAGACGGGAACATGTCGCATATGCGAGAAGTTCTTGAACAGGTAATCGGCCCAATCAGTGGTCCCGGTCGTTTCTGGAGCCAGGTCCCACTTGTTTACGACGAAAATACAGGGCTTATGTTCGTCAAAGATTTCGCCAACCAGTTGTTTATCAACTTTGGAAATCGTCTCCATGCAGTCGAAGAACATCAGTACGACATTAGCGCGACGGATACTCCGTTTCGCTCGGGCCAGTCCGTACCATTCGACATTGTTCGCCAGGCTTTTTCGCTTGCGAACACCGGGGGTATCGATGGCGATAAACGATTTACCGTCCATTTGAAACCGGACATCGATGCTGTCGCGGGTCGTCCCCGGTATTTCACTGACGATGACCCGATCGTCTTCCGCCAATTGATTGATGAATGTGCTTTTGCCGACATTGCGGCGTCCGACGATTGCCAGCTTGAGCTCAGGAATCTGATCAAGAACTTCACCCTCTTCCGCCTCTAAGTCATCGGGAGCCGGCAATGTTTTCAGGATGGCCTTCAGTAATTCGTCCTGATTCCGGTTCCCTTTGACGCTGACGGTCACCATCGGCGCGTCAGCCATCTGGTAGAATTCGGCGACCTCTCGATCGACCTTTGGGGAATCACATTTGTTCACTACCAGCAGTTTGGGCTTGTCGATTTTCCAGAGGCGGCGGCTGACCTCTTGATCGAGCGCCGTAATTCCCGCAGGGCCTTCGACGACGAACATGATCACGTCGGC
>JBAXBD010000875.1:0-2526 GCA_037142165.1 Schlesneria sp.
CCCCTAGATAGTCATCAGGCAGCAATTGGTCACCGGATAATTGCATCCGGACAAACTGATCGTAAGAAAGGTCATTATTGAATGCCCTGATCACCCAATCACGGTAGTGGTAAGCCCCTGGCCGGAATCCATCGAATTCGTACCCCCCGCTTTCCGCAAATCGCGCGACGTCCAGCCAGTGTCTGGCCCACTTCTCACCGTAGCGAGGACTTTCCAACAGGCTGTCGATGACTTTCTCAAACGCTTGCGGTGACACGTCATTCAGAAAGTTATCGACTTGCTCGGGCGTCGGTGGAAGACCGATCAAATCGAAGTAGGCGCGGCGGATCAGCTTTTCTTTACTTGTCTGAATCCCTGGTTTCAGATGTTGTTGCAGTTGGGCTGAGACGACGAAATGATCAATAGGTGATCGCGCCAGAACTCCCTCTGGGATCGAAGGGGGTGCAATGATCTTCAACGGCTGAAACGACCACCACTTTCGGCCTTCATCGATGTTGATTTCGCGTTTGGGCTTGATTGGTGTCGTCCCCTCGCGTGGATCTGGCGCTCCCATTTCGACCCATTTGGCAAAGTCAGCAATAATTTCGTCCGACAATTTTCCCGAAGGAGGCATTTCCATGCCGTCATACTTCATTGCCTTCATGATTCGACTTTCGGCAGACTTCCCTTTTATCAAAGCTGGACCGCTCTCACCTCCAGTCAGGATTCCTTCAGCAGAATCTAGAAAAAGAGCTCCCTGCAACTTTTTCGCGTCGCGAGCACCCACGGAGTGGCAACTGTAGCAATGTTGTACGAGCACCGGACGGATTTTCTGCTCGAAGAACTTTAACCCTTCTTCATTCGGGGATTGTGCGGATGACGCCTTCGCAAACATAACGAGCAGCAGCGTAATGGTGATCAAACGATGCATGTATCATCTCTTGTGTGACATTTGAAACGTGCCAGATGCGTTTAGGTTGCGTCACGAAACTCACCGCCTTTGATCCTCATTGAAATCAACGGGAGTCGTGCGGGTGCTTTCAGGCAGGTTATCAGTCGGGATTGTTTGGCGGGTTTAATATTATCAGAAGTTCCAGCGTGCCGAACCGATAAGGATTCGACCCTTATCAAGATACCTGAACGAACCCGCCAGACGCCAGACCCAATCGAGAATCTTGATGAATCGAACCCTCGTCGATGCCGATTCTTCCTACTTGAACGAACAGCAGGCTGGTCCAGACTACCCACTCATCTCAAGATCGGTTAATTTGCCTTGCTCGCGCGAATTGTTGTCGTTTGATACCGACGCGAGTTGTTGAAGACTGGTTTGTTCGATTGGAACAGGGACGCGTTCATGACGTTGTCGGAACTGCTGGAAAGCAAGTTTCGCGGAGATATTCGTTTCCGAGGGGCTGCGTATATTCAGGCGGAACGGGTAGCGGTAATCCGCGTCACGTCCGACCATTTATTTGCCATCGTGCGTGACGGCGTCGAATACCAGACGCAACTCAGTCGCGATAATGGCATTTTAAAAGTTTCGTGTAACTGCGTTGGCACAGACGCAAACAAAAGCGGCAATCCGCACTGCAAACATTTGTGGGCGACGATTCTCGCTGCCGACGCCGGCAAATACGTTGGCGATGGAGCGAAACAGGGCTATATCCCCCCGTTTGCTGTCGAAGATGAGCCGCTCGATTTCGCCGACGACGACTGGGACGATAATGACGAAGAGGCCTACTCTTCGATCGGCAACTCAAGGTCCACAAAACGGGCCGAGCGAGAATCGATCCGCGCCGAAATTGAGGCCGCAGCTGTTCCCCGTCTTCGAGAATGGGAATCAAGACTCAGCGAACTCCGCAAGGCGATGCAAGGGGAAGATGCCGCAGGTGCATCGAATTCTGCAGGCCGAGAACGCCAGATTTTTTATGAGATCGATGCTGTTGCCAGTGAAGAAGCGGGATTGATCATCATCCAGACTTCGAATCGCCAACGGCGATCGAACGGCGAGTGGGGCAAACTTAAGCCACTTAAGCTGAAGCCCGGTAAATTCGAAGACATCGACGACGACGAAGATCGCAGAATTCTTGCTCACCTCGTCGGTGGAACGCCCGATCGCAGTTCGATGACGGGGCCTGTTACAGACAGTCTGGCCGCACACCGATACCGCTTACCGCACGACTTGTGTCAATTGCTGCTTCCCGCAATCTGCGCAACAGGTCGTATCCGAATTCTCGGCGATGATGAACGCGTGACAGAAACCCTCGCGTGGGATGACGGCGGTCACTGGGAACTGTGCCTGAAGGTCGAGTTTGAGCCAGCCGAAGAAGCCTGGAAATTGCGAGGATCGCTTCGACGTGGCGAAGAGCATATGTCCCTCAAGGACCCCGTGCTCGTTGTTCCTGGCGGTTTGGCAATCACTACGACGTTGGTCAGACCTTTTCAGGACTTTGACGCCTATCCCTGGGTTGCCCTTCTGCGCCGTTCAGACGATTTGAAAGTGCCGGTCGGGGAAGAACATGAACTCGTCGACCGACTGCTCGATATGCC
>JBAXBD010000876.1:0-2524 GCA_037142165.1 Schlesneria sp.
TACCTCGCCCTTCTTGAGCTTGCCGTAGTCCTTCTTTAGAAAGACCGGTCGCCGTTGTTGTCCGATCCGAATGATTCCAATCTGTTTGCCATCAAACTCACAAGTGTCGTAACGAAACACGACCGGACGATTCGTCAGACTGTTAATAAACTGTTGTAGCGAATGATCGGGCAAATGCTCTGACACTCCATGAACAATGCTGCAGCTGCCTTGTTTTTCTTCGACACCGATGAGAATGAACGCATCGGTTCGTCGGAAACAGTTGACGAAACCGAGGATGTCTTTCAGCAGTTCTGATTTTTCTTCGTCGGTGGCCTTGGAAAATGGATATTGATCCCGCTTGAAATCCAGCGTTGGACTCTCTTCCTCATAAAGAAGCTGTTCGAACTCTTCGGATCTCATGGGATCACCTCTTTTGTATATTCACATCTAATCCCGAGACTGCTCGCTATCTCGTTCAATATTTGTCAATTCAGGCTCGTCCAACCGGTCATCTCAAATACATTCACTTCAAGGAGCAATCGGTCTTTATGTTCATCCGAGAACGGGCCAACCACAGATTCAATCAGTCGATTGTCGAATGACAATGGGGACCCTGCGCTTCGATCAAAACACGGTGAGCAGTGTAGCCGAATCTGGACTGTAAGCCATTAAAAATGACTGGATTGCGGCGAATGCTGGTCGAGTCAATGCATGGTCGCCGACTCGTTTCAACTTCCTGATACGGCGAAAGTGCAATGTCCCCATGCCTGTGCATCATCAAGTGAACTCGGGCCTTCCTACTAGGCACGCCTCCCTATTGGGGCTTCTTAAAGCCGCCCCTTCTTTGGGGAAGAATCGTTACGACCAGTTGCCGATTTCGATTAGTCCAACTACTTCGATGAATTGAACGCTTTGAGTCGAGTGTCATAGGCCTTGTGTCGAGCACCCGCACGTCTGCGGGATGCTGTATCGTTCGGGCCTTCAGACTGCTGGTAGGCGACCTGAATCGCGTCATTTCCTTTTTGGGCCAGTTCAATCTCGTGGATAATCTGGGTTGTGTCGTCGAATGCCGAAAATGCGTATCGAGCAGAAACAAGCATGCCATTTCGATCGACGATGAACAGTCCGTGCATCACATCGGATTCAACCTTTGGTTTTCTGGAATTTCCAATGAAAGACCTTGGAAATCGCAGGTCGCCCCCTTTGATTTGCGGGGTTCCGTCGATCAAGCCGATGCTTTCAAATGCGTACAAATCCGGGTCGGAACAGAGGAGATCATGATTCGCAATCAAGCCCAATGATTCTGCACTGGGTATGGCGTCTCCGCTCGTCGCCGTAATCACGACAATCCTGACCGAATCCGGATTTTTGATCGTCTGGCGAAGTTTGGCGACCGCTTTGACGGAATCCGCGCAGTGAGGACACGCGGTTCCGTCTTTCGCCGCAGGCATGAAGAAATAGACCGATACCTTGCTCGCGTCGCTTGTGGCGACGGGAATGCGAGTGTTTGCCGGCCAACTCACTGTCAGCTTGTCGAACGAACCTTTGGGAATTGTCGGCTGATTCAGCATTTTGTAGATTGGAAAATCTGGCCAACTGAACACATCGGGTCGAATTCGCAGAAGATCCATCATTCCAGCGTCTTCGTGATCAAGGATGTGACAATGTCCGACGAAATCTCCCGTCCAATGATTAAACGGCATTAACATATTGACCGACTGTCCTGCCTGGATGAGATATGTATCCGCCCAGTACTGGCACGTCGGCAATCCGAGAATCCCTCGGGTGTCGTCTGCAGGAACCAAAAATGGGTTGACGTGGATGTGTAACGGATGTGGTGCATCACCTCCGGTCACCGCGAAAGAGAGTTTCTGGGAATGATTCAGCGTGAAAATCTTGGAATCACCAGGAAACGGCTGATTATTCAGTGTGAATGTTCCATGAGTGAAGGAACCATCCGGACCAAAACTTGAATCCGCAAATGCAATATTAAATGCTTCGGTATTCGGACTGTTGGATGAATTCAGATTCGGTGTGCAGGTTCGAAAGATGTTTTCCGCGGCCTTCTGGGACACGAATTTCGCTCGTTCGACTGGCTTTCCTGGATCGACCAGAAAGCGGGCCAGAATCAGCTCGGGAGTGTCGGGAGTGGTTTGATCGCCTCGGTGAATGACGACGTATTCCAGCTTATCAGGATATTCGACACCAGGGACTCCCGGTACACTCACCAGCACGTCCGCACGGTTGCCAGGTGAAATCGTGAGTCGTCGGTCCGCTGTAATGAAGTATGGCGAGGCCAACGGGATACCATCCCATGCAATGGTTTGAAGAAATGCGGGAGGATTCTGAGGGTCGACCGGTCGAACTGTCAGATCAATGGGAGCTTCGACTCCACCATGGATCAATCGCAGTCGGCGAATGGCACCAAAGGGGAGCGAATCATCAATCGTCGGCTGAAACTCGCCGCTTACCCAGGTCTCGATGTCGTTCTTCACGATTGGAGTTTCGTCTGGCGGCACTTGGCCATTTTTGGGCAACTGCC
>JBAXBD010000877.1:0-2520 GCA_037142165.1 Schlesneria sp.
GCGAGTACCGTCCGTCCCAAGTCGGACGACGGATGGCGCTTTCATGTCGCAGAAGTAAACGTTGCCCGCTTTGTCCGAGCACAGAGCATCCGCGAATCCGAGTCCATCCGCAGCCACTTCCCACGACTGACCTCGAATCAGCAGGTTGAGCAGTGTCAGATCGCCGCCGAGGTCCCCTTTCGTATCGAGCACCGGAGTATGAGCTTCTTTTCGCCACAACCATTTCATCGCGTCTGGAAACTTCGCGCCACCAAAGTCAGCGTTATGCGCGTAGCCTTCCGCCCAGTCGAAGCGAACGTCGTACCCCATATATTGCAGGGCCGACGCCATCTGCTGATTGGCCCATGGCCAGCTTCCGAAAGCATTGTCGATATCGCCGCTCGTGTCGGCCATATAAACTCGGATCGGCTTCGGCTCTGTCTTCCGAACGAGCGATGGATAAATGTTGCCGCCGCGTAAATTCGTGAAGCTGCCGACACTCGAATAGACCTTGCGGAAGTAGTCGGTTCGTTCCCAGGCCGCAGTGAAAGCGCAGATCGCACCGGAGCTGGACCCGCCAATCGCGTGCATCTCGGGATCGTCCGAAATGGAATACTTCTTACGGACTTCCGGGATGATCTCTTCCAGCAGGAAGCGGACGTAACGATCGCCGAGGCCGTCGTATTCCAGGCTCCGATTCGAGTGCTTCCCCTTTTCCTGGGGTTTGCCCTTTTCGTGGCCCGGATTAATGAAGATGGCGATCGTCGGAGGCATCTCTCCACGAGCGATCAAGTTGTCGAAGACAGTCGGCACCCGCCAGCGGCCATTGACGTTCTTCATCCCCTCGCCATCCTGGAACACCATCAGCGCCGCAGGTGTGTCCGCCTTGTATTGAGCGGGGACATAGACCGACCAGTCGCGAGTGGTATTAGCGAAGACTTTTGATTCCCAGACGGGCATCTGCTCGACAGTCCCCTTCGGCACGTCGTTGTTTGCGACCGCATCCGGATGCGGTTCCCAGGCAGGCTTCGTCTCGACAATCGGGATGTTCGTGCTTTCGGCGTTGTCATCCCAAAGCCACTTCAAAGCTTCGGGCAGCGCCTCGCCGCCCCACTTGCCGCTATGTCCGCCGTCTGTCATTTCGAGCTTATACTTATACCCGGCGAATTGCAGAGCCGCCGCGAGATCCTGATTCCCCAGTGGCCAGTTCCCATGCAGATTGTTGACGTCGTCGCGCCCCTCTTGCAGATAGACCTTAATGGACTTCGGTTTGTTCTTCGACTTGCGAACAAGCCCGGGATAAGCCCAACCGCCGCGAATGTTGGTGAAGCTGCCAATGTGACTGAGAACTTTTCCGAATTGGTCCGGCTTCTCCCAGGCGACGGTGAATGCACAGATACCACTCGACGAGATTCCGCAGACCGCTCTCTGCGACGGGTCGCTCGAAACATTCAGTCCCTTCAGTGCGACCGGCAGGAACTCGTCGATCAGAAAATTCGCATACCGATCGCCCATCGAGTCGTACTCGAACGAACGATTGCTTCGATCTTTTGCTCCCGGTGCGGTTGCGACGATATTGCCCGGATTTACAAACACCGCGATCGTCACCGGCATTTTCTTCTGATGAATCAGGTTGTCAAACACGATCGGCACTCGAAACCCACCCTTCACATTCGAGTATCCGCCACCATCCATGAACACCATCAGCGCTGCCGGCTCGTCAGCCTTGTATTGAGCAGGCACGTAAACACTGTAATCGCGATTCGTCCCCGGAAAGACCTTGCTGTCATTGAAGGACCCCGAGGTAACGTTGCCCTGTGGTACGCCAGGCTGCACAACCCGATCAGGATGGTCTTGTGCGTCAACTCGAACGATGAGTGGCGAGACCACGAAACACAGGCAGATCAAACCTTGCTTGAGAAGCTTCATCACAGGATTCCAACTTGTTTGCTGATTTGTTTTGTGGGTTGTTTGGCGCAGTCGATCGTGACCAGATAGATTCAGCGTGATTCCGTCGATCACAAAAATTCGTTTAATACGATGAGGATGATTGCGTCGGAAAGATTCTATCCAACATCGGCATCAAACTGCCAACATGGGGCTTGGCTTGTGTGTCTGGAAGCACGCCGAAAGGTTGTCGGTTTTTGTAGCGGAGGCTTCCAGCCTCCGACCCTTTTTTGTGCCTGCGGCTTCCAGCCGCAGCGACAGACAGTCGCTCGCCGCTTTTGATCTGGAAAAACTGTCAACTCGGGATCGATGCTGCAACAGTCGTAACTCATCGGCAATACAGCAACCATCAGGAATCCCGTATCGCGTGAAGTGAGGTCTGGTTCTGGTTATCATTGGCACGAAATTCGTTTGATATTCCTTAACCTTCGATCCCTGTTTGTTCCACGCCGCGTCGCTGCGTCCACAACAGGCTGATGGCTCGTTCCACTTCAACGAAATAAG
Source organism: Schlesneria sp. (assembly GCA_037142165.1). Lineage (GTDB taxonomy): Bacteria > Planctomycetota > Planctomycetia > Planctomycetales > Planctomycetaceae > Schlesneria. The sequence goes on from JBAXBD010000877.1 coordinate 2,431, forward strand.
GGCTGGTATGTTCTCGATCAGGCTTTCTGTTGGACTCACTGGGTTTCTGATGTTAGCTAGTCTGCATCCGTCACACGCGGAAGACCAGCC
>JBAXBD010000878.1:0-2520 GCA_037142165.1 Schlesneria sp.
ATGTCCCACGCACCCGATATTCCTCGTGATCGCTGGTTCGCGATGACTCGGCTCGACCAGAATCGCGCCGTTGCTCAGCTTGCCCAGAAATCCGGACGACCAGTCGCGTCGGTTTCGAATCTGGCGATCTGGGGTAACCATTCATCGACCCAGTATCCCGATTTCGTGAATGCCAAAATCGACGAAAAGCCGGTGACAAGCGTCATTTCGGATCACGCCTGGTTAAAGAGTGACTTTATCAGCACCGTTCAACAGCGTGGTGCAGCTGTCATTAAAGCCCGTGGTGCTTCCAGCGCTGCCAGTGCCGCGAACGCCGCATTGGATACCGTCAAAAGCATTATCACTCCGACACCCGCAGGAGACTGTTTTAGCGCCGCAGTCTATTCGGACGGCAGCTATGGCATCGAATCAGGACTCGTAACAGGCTTGCCTTTGAGCAGCGATGGCCGCAATTGGCGAGTTCTTCCAGGGTTCCAGGTCGATGAATTCAGTCGATCACAGATCGACAAGACCATCGCTGAACTCAAGCAAGAACGGGATACCGTTCGAGACCTGTTGCCTTAAGGCGTCAGACAGGGTCTGAATGCTCCGTGATCGGGACCTAGAAACAGGACTGGACGAAAACAAACCCCACCTCCCCTGTGGAGGTGGGGCGACGTCGGACGTCGTGACCGTCAACTGAATTTGCGTTGCGTCGAATTTCGCCCAGCCATTTCCCGGAGTTTTGATTTTGTCTCGGATCGTCATTGTTGGTGGAGGGCTGGCCGGGCTGGCGGCAGCCGTGGCACTGACGGAAAGAGGGTTTCCCTGCACGATTATCGAGTCGCGTCCAAGACTTGGCGGTCGCGCAAGTTCGTTTCATGATCCGACCACCAACACGGACATCGACAACTGCCAGCATGTGACACTCGGTTGTTGCACGAACTTTCGCCATTTCTGTCAGACGACGGGGATCGCCGAGTTTTTTCGACGCGAGCCGGCTCTTTATTTCATTGGCCCGTCCGGCAAGGCCGACCGATTCGCCGCAGGTTCGCTTCCTGCACCGCTGCATTTGACAGGTGCATTCGCCCGTTTGTCTTACCTTTCATGGATGGACAAGTACTCGCTGGCGACTGCACTCAAGGCCTTGGCCCGTCCCGTCAGTGAACAGGATGAATCGGAGTCGTTCGCGAAATGGTTAACTCGCCATGGGCAATCTCAAACGGTCATCGATCGGTTCTGGTTTGTGGTACTGGTCAGTGCCTTAAGCGAGTCACTTGAACGGATCTCAGTCAGCCACGCACGCAAGGTATTTGTTGACGCATTTCTTGCTCATCGAGACGGTTGGTACGTTGACATCCCCAACGTTCCACTTGAAGTACTTTACGGCGGCCGCCTAACAGATTGGCTCACGGCACGAGGAACGACTATTCGATTGCTGGCCTCTGCGGAAAAGGTGGAACTTGAGAACGATCGCGCGACCGGCATTCGGCTTGGCTCGAACGAAATCATTGCAGGTGACGAGTTCGTGGTCGCACTTCCATTCTTTCGCGTACTGTCGGTATTGCCCGAATCGCTAATTACGCATGCCGACCTGCAGGGGATTAAGCAGTTCGAGCCAGCGCCGATTTCCAGCATCCACATGTGGTTTGATCGTCCGATTACCGACTTACCACATGCTGTTTTAGTCGACCGACTCTGTCAGTGGGTATTTAACCGGACGGCAATTGAGGCCGTTCAAATCCAACACGAGTCAGAACCGAATTCAAAAGAGACTCGTCTCGTTGACGCCTATTATTATCAGATTGTCATCAGCGCCAGCCACAATCTGGAAGGATGCAGTAAAGAAGAGATTCAGGAAAAAGTTTTGCAAGAACTTACTGACGTCTGGCCGATTGTTGCGGATGCGAAACTTTTGCATTCTCGACAAGTGACAGAACACCGAGCCGTCTTTTCGCCAGTGCCAGGTGTCGACGCATTACGACCTGTTCAACAATCGCCAGTAGCCAACCTGCAATTAGCTGGAGACTGGACTCAAACGGGATGGCCCGCCACGATGGAGGGAGCCGTCCGAAGCGGCTACCTGGCAGCATCGAACATTCTGAAAAATATGGGCCATCATGACGATGTGTTGCAGCCTGATTTACCGACCGCAACGCTGTCGCGATTGATATTTGGTTTGCGATCTTAAGGTCACCCAAACTCGCATCTTCTCAAGATCCCATTGAAGTGCTATCCGAACAATGAATGGCCGTGCAATACCCCTGACTATTCGAACGAAGCCAAATCAGTGAGAATGAAGCATGTCTTTTATTGAAGTCAGAGACATCGTCGCCAAAAATCGTTAGCAACGGACGACGATTCTATGCAATGTTTTGGGATTTCGAAGAAATGGAGTAAGTTTGTGGCTGCACCGATACTTCAATCATTGTTACTGGCCGATCACGTCTATCGCGACCAGTCGACAGGCAAGCATATCATTTGTGGTGTGTTCTCCACGATTTTTTTTACACCTAATCCTCAACCGAACCAATCACAGCC
>JBAXBD010000879.1:0-2515 GCA_037142165.1 Schlesneria sp.
GCTCAAACGGCATTGGCCGGTGCGTCACTGGTCGCAGACTTTGATGGCGTTGTCGCATCAGTCAACATCACGGTCGGGCAGCAGTTGGGGTCAAGCGGTGCTGGAGCAACTTCAGTGAGCGGATCGGGAAGTGGAACCGGCAATAGCTCAGCGAATGTGGGATCGGGAACAGCCACAAGCAATCAGAATCGGGGTGGCGCGTCTGCCGCTGCCAGTACGAGTTCAAGTTCATCGTCAAGCGGCGGACAAATCAACATCACCACTTCGGGGGCGTACAAGGTTGATCTGGCAGTAAGCAGCGCAGATATTTCAAAGATCGTCGTTGGACAAACGGCAACGTTGACTGTGACTACGTCATCAAATTCAAGTGGATTTGGTGGGCGTAATCAGGCGACGACGAATTCCACACGCCCGGCGACGACGAGTGGAACGACGAGCGCAGCGACTGCACAAGGCACCGTGACATCAGTAGGTGCTGTTGCCAGCGCTTCAAGCGGCGTTGCGACATTCCCCGTGACTGTGGCCTTCAAGGCTGACCCAACGCAGTTTTTTGTCGGTGGGTCAGTCATCGCTGACATCGTCACCAGCACGACAGGAACTGTTGTGATGGTCCCTGTTCGAGCTGTCACCAGCGCGCAGGACGGAACCCGAACGGTTCAGTTGAGTACAGACGGAACCATTGATCACACGAAGACCGTGACGGTGACAACTGGAACGACGTCGAACGGAATGATTGAAATTCGATCGGGTCTCCAGGTCGGCGACAAAGTTGTTGCCGCTGGACTCTCTGCAAGTGCCGGTTCGGGTACTTCAACCGGAAATGGCTCCTTTGGTGGATCCGGACAGTCGAGGACTGGTCAGTGACGCCTGAAGAAAACGCACGGCTAACCAACGCAATTCAGTTGCAAGCGGGCGGAGCCTCTCGTCCTGTCATCGAAATGATCGATGTTGAGAAGGTTTATTCGTCAGGTTCGCTTGAGGTACCAGCGCTTCGATCAATCTCGATGCAGATTGATACGGGCGAGTTTGTTGCGATTATGGGTCCTTCGGGATCGGGCAAATCGACACTCATGCACATCATTGGATGTCTTGATATTCCGACTTCTGGCGTCTACCGCCTTATCGGTCATTCGGTCTCAGACCTTCTTGAAACGTCACTTTCAGACGTTCGTAACCGCGTCATCGGTTTCATATTTCAGCAGTTCAATTTGCTGGCAAATATGACGGCACAACGCAATGTCGAACTTCCACTGGAGTACGCCGGAGTTCCAGCGGATGAACGCCGTGCGCGCGCTCAGCTGGCATTGGAACGAGTTGGTTTGGCCGATCGCGCAGGGCATCGGCCTGGCGAGCTTTCTGGCGGTCAACAGCAACGCGTCGCCATTGCCCGAGCTCTTGTCACCCATCCAGCATTGATCCTCGCTGATGAACCAACAGGAAATCTCGATTCCGTCTCTACGAATGATGTGTTGGGCCTCCTTAAAGAACTTCATGCAGAAGGTCGCACGGTGGTGATGATCACCCATGAAAATGAGGTTGCTGAATCCGCGTCTCGAATTGTCCTTCTGCGCGACGGAGTCATCGTTGATCATGACGCGTCGTTGGCCAAATCGGTATCGCGATCATGATGACCTGGCGCGATTCATTCCTAACTGCGTTTGAGGCAGTTCGAACTCACCGTTTGCGGTCAGTGCTCACGATGTTGGGAATCTTGATCGGCATTGTTGCTGTGATTCTTTCGGTTGGCTTGGGTCAGGGCGCTCAAGCTCAGGTCCAAGCGGACATCAATCAGTTGGGTACAAACGTTCTCGTGGTCTCTCCCGGCAGCACGACGAGCAGTACAGGGACAAGAGGCGGCTTTGGTTCTGCATCAACGCTGACTTTTCAAAACGCGCAAGCTCTTGTGAAGAGCCCTTCGGCACCCGATGTCGAAGCCGTGGCCCCAGTCTCAACAGCAAATGTTTCTGTCACGTATCAAACGACGAACTGGACGACACAGTTGCTGGGCACGACACCTGCATGGCGAACTGTTCGGTCTCGTGAATTGTTGGCCGGCCGCTTCATTACCGACGTCGATGAAGCAACAGCTGCACCCGTTGTGGTTCTTGGTCCTGATACTGCAACCCAGTTATTCACCTCTGGAAATCCGATTGGTCAGAGCATCACCTATAACGGAACGCAGTTGCAGGTTGTCGGAATTCTTGCGCCGCTGAGTTCTAATGAAGCGACGTCGAATAACGACCTGGTTGTCGTTCCTTACTCGACCTACGCGCAGCGATTAGTTGGAGGAACATCTCGGAATGCGGTGTCCTCAATTTATGTCAAGGCAACGAGTTCGAACGCGCTGACTGGCGCGTATCAGGAAACCCAAGATCTTCTTCTAAACCTCCACGGAATTACGACGCCCACTTCTGCGGACTTTTCAATCGCCACGCAGCAGTCGATTCTTTCGGCGGCGAACAAAGTAGATACGACGATGGCGCTCATGCTCGGCGGGATCGCAATCATTTCTTTG
>JBAXBD010000880.1:0-2514 GCA_037142165.1 Schlesneria sp.
AAATACTTCTGTGCGGTCGGCCGGCTCATGGCAGATTTCATGGCGCTGATCGTTACGTTTCCAGTTTCTTGATACTCGCTCATCAGTTTTCGGTATTGTTGCTTAGTGATCATTCGCAGCAGTCGTCCCCAAGACCATCCGGTCTTGGATTAAACCGCTGCCTAATCATCCCTAAACCACCGGCAAACCAATACTCGTCACTGCCAAATTATAATTGTCGCTACACAGGTTTTAGCATTTAGAAATGCTTTACTTGCGATTTCTCCAGCCAAAGAGACCCAGCATTCCAATTGCGCTGAGACCTGCGAGATAGGTTGAGGGTTCTGGAACGGCAGCGGTGTCGGTGCCGGTGACCGTAAATCCGAGAGTCGAAGATGAAGATACGAATGTTGATTTCCAGGGGCTTGTGGTGTCCGGGGTTCCCTGGCCACCAGCGTTAGCAAAGCCCCCGGTCACACCAGTACCCACGTTCACACTGGTACCGGTCGCCCATCGAATATTTTCGCCAGGGTCGGTGCTGGTGCTGAATACCGTCAGGTAATACGTTCCAGCTCCCAGAGTCAGGTTGCTGAACAGCGTAATTGACGTGAACTCGCTAGCGGAATTGTAACCTGGCGCGTTCACACCAGTTGCTGTGTAGAGGGCGGCTCCGGCACTGGAACCGATCGATGTGGACAGATAGGCATCAAACGCCGGATCGGGAAAGATTGACCCAACCAGTGCAGTGATGTCAACTCCGGTATAGGAGCCAGACTGGGTCCACGACATGTACTCGACCTGTGTGTTCGGTCCGCCAATGCGAAAGGAGTTACCGCCACTACCAGCGTTATTCGGACTCACATCAACAATTGTGCTCGCTGACGCAAACGTTGCGATTGCCTGAATCAACGCAAACGCGAATACAGAAACCATAGAACGAAATCGCATGCTGTTTTCTCCCAAATGTATTTTCCGGAAAGCCGGCACAATGCCAGAAAAGTATTAAGCAACTGACGCATTTGTTACAATCAGCGGGACTGCCAGTATCGTTAATTCACACAGAATTCATGCTACGCCTATATTGCGTATCAATTAGATCGATCTGGCGAGAATGCTGTGCTTGTGGTGAGTCAAAACGATACTCGCATGCTTTCCGTCATTCATGGAGGAATCACGCAAATTGACGGAATTATGGTTCGGGACTTGTTGCCCGAAAACGAAAGTGGAATCCCACCTGCGGCCTATCGAGTCTCTTCGTCGATCTCGCGTGGTGATGTCAGGAGCTTGCCGACGAACTGGGACGTGGGAAGATTTCCCAAGAGATAAGAATGACGTCCTGCCCGGATCGTCACCTTGGTTGATGCCGGGGTACCGAAGTCCCCTTGACGCTGAGATGGACGCAACGTGATCGTGTGCTCGCCTTCCGGCAGTTCTACGCGGAAGACCTGGATTGTGTCTGGCAGCAAACCCCAACAGCGTGTGTCTGCCGATTCCGAGGCTTCCCAGGCGACCCCTGCGGCCATGACCCCAAGACTGAGTAACGAGCCTTTTTCGACGTTGGTCGCTTCTTCAGCGACGTACAAAATCCCTTTCTTGATCACACGGCGAGCGACCGCTCGACCGATAATCGCGGGATAATGAGCCTCTTGCTGTTTGACCGCCATGTCCCCGATGTCCACGATCGTTGCCGTCTGACCGGCGACTTTGCCGTCGACTTGAACAGAAACAAAGTCGGCGACCGGAACAAAGTTCACCACCTGTGGAATCTTCACAGGAGCGAGTGTCGGGGTGACATTGCGCTTTCCAACGGCGTCGAAGATTCGGTCAGCAACAAGTAATGCGGCCTGAGTGGGAATCTCGGCTGTTTCCTGTTTGATCGGTCCGCGACCGACTAGCGCGAAGACATAGAGTGCTCCGTTTCCAGGGTGCATCGGAACTTCATGCTGGCAACGCTCGATGTCCGCCTTGCCGTCGCGGAAGTGTGGTTCCCAGTTGGCCACTTGAACCCGGGCGCGGACCGCATCTTCCAAGGCCATCGATTCTTCGGCCAGCATTCCTCGAATGTATGGGCCTAAGGCGACCTGCTTGTAGGACAGCACTGCGTTCTGATTGTCTTCTTTATACTTTTCTTCGACCGCCTGCATGATCTGCTGTTGCTTGTCGACCACCTGTAACGCATAAGCGCCGGCGTCACCCCCTTCGGACATCAGGTTCGTAAGCGACAGCATCGCGCGAATCAGAACTTTTTCGTAGTCTTCCCCCGCGTACGGTCGCGCTTTGTCATCCGTCAGCATGGAAGCGACTTCTTTCGCGGCGTCGATCCCTTCGAGATCGTCGAACTTGTCACGAACCTGTCGCAACAGGCGTTCGGCTTCCTTCGGTCGACCGGAGGCCAGTTCGATGATCGCTTTGTCGAGCAACAAGACGTCTTTTTCGCCTTTGTGCTTTTTGAGTTCCTTCTCGATGTGCTCATCGGCAGTAGCGAGATTGCCATCAAAGAACGCCGTACGAATCGGCTCAAGCCGGTTGAAGTGA
>JBAXBD010000881.1:0-2514 GCA_037142165.1 Schlesneria sp.
TGTCATTTCCGTCGATCGGCTGGCCTTCCTTGTACGACTCAATCAGCCAGTCGCAGTCGACCCCATAGCCGCCCAACGCGTCCAATGACTTGATCGCCACTGCCGTTCGAGTCTGAGCAGCCGCCTGCAGCCTCAGAAACGCCATGTTGGTATTGTTCTTGATCACGGTCATCGTCGCCGTGATTTCCTGATCAGTGAAACCCGAATCCTTTCGCGGCTTTCCGCGAGTCGCCCATTTGGCGACCCCGTTTTTAATCGAAAGTTCCAGCTTCTGATCGTCATTCAGCAGCGTGGTCGGAGTTGTCCCGGCCACGCCAACATACATGACACCTTGAATCCCCATTGGAATAGGAGTGGTAATCGTCATCGTTCAACCTTCCTTGGTAAAGTGACAAATCCGTCAAGATTCGTAAGATGGGCTTTAGCCCGTGTTAATTGTTCCCGCGAGTCCTCGCCGTGACTCGATCAATCTCGTTGTACAAATCGCGATAAGTCCCCGTGCAGTAGATCACCATCACATAAGTCGTGTTGTTAACCAGCCCCACGTTTCCATCAATTTCAACCTGATACTGCCCGGTATCCACCAGGCTAAACGCCAGACCGGCACAATCCTGAATGCAGGCAAAGAACTGCCCCCCCTGAGAATAAGCGGCAATCGAAGTTGATCCATTCAGCGAAAAGTTATTCGCATCAACCACGGTGACAACAAACGTCCCATGAGCACCTCTTTGATCCCCCACATTCACGATCGTGATTTTCTGACCCGTCACCAATCCATGATTCGTGGAAGTGATCACAATCGGGCTGCTAGTGCTGGCGTTCTCGACTAGCCACGATCCACCACTAGGAGCCGTGCGAACACAAAGCGAGGCAAACGCCGTGACATCACTCTCCAACGCGCCCGAAATCGCATCGCGAAAATCGGTGAGCTGGTAAGTGTTGGCGTTACCGATGTAAATGGTATCGATCGACATGGTCTTGTCCCTTGTGCCACTGCTCGCCCGTCATCGGGAGAGCAGTGCTCTTCGATTACGGATTAGGCTGCTGCTTCGGATAAGTCTGTTCCCTCGGCACCCAGTTCGGCTGAACCTTTTCCTTGGCCACCCAAGTGATAGTCGCCGTCTTGGCATGCTGCTGGATCGGCAGCCCGAACGCCTGATTCGGATAAACGCTGATCGGTGTTAACACGTTGTTCCCCCACTAATTCCACAATGAACTTTTCCCAACGAGCGGCGAATGCTGGCAAGCTGAATTCCGAAGCGGCCCGCTTGGCGATCGTGGCGATGTGGCTTGGATAATCACTCCGTTGCATCGCCGTCCGAATGTTTTTGACCGCGTCAGCAAACGCATCGACGTCGTCATGCTTAGCGACATGAGCCACCCACGCGGGATACTCTTGCACGAGACCTACCGGAGTCGAAACCACAGGCACCCCCGCCAGCCAGGCCTCAACCACAACCAGTGGCCCCGCTTCCTGAGGGCTGGCCATCACGAGACAATCGATCGCCGCAAACACGTCACCCGTCGGCATGTCCCGACCCCAGATCACCGCTCGGCCGCCGGAGTCGCGAAAGACTTGTTGCCTCATCGCGGCGTCATCGCCCATGGCATGACCGTGATATACCGCCGTGTACGCACCCCCAAGTTTCCCCACGATCTTGGCCACCATGCCCGGATTCTTTTCGCTGGAAAAACGGCCAACGAAACCGACGGCGAACTGGTCAGGCCCCAGTCCCATCGATTGACGAATCTCTTCACGCGACCGGCTCGGCGAGATCCGGTTGAGATCGATTCCCCCCTTGATGACGACAGGAAATCCCCCTTCAACCTGTCGGCAGCATTCCGCCGCCGTATTACCAACGGCAACCAAAGTCACCTTATCGAGAAAAGCTCGAGCCGATTTCAGTGTCGCCAGCATCCAGATCCGCGACCATGTGTTGTCGCCGTGTTGAATGACCACAACACGGCCGCCGCGCTCAACGAACGGAGCCAACGACGAAATATCATTAATGGCCCAAACTACGATCACGTCACACAGATCTGGCAAGTGTGACGGGTCGCGAAAGATTCGGACATACTCCGCCGCTTCGCGAATCCGTTCCGGGTGGACGTTCGCCGCCTGGTCAACACACAGAGCGACCCAGCGAGCCCGATCGCCGAATTGACGGCAGGCCTCGATCGCAGCCAGGTGATAGCGTTCGACGCCACCCGTGCACCAGATCGGAACCCACAACGACACCCGAATCACATTCGACATTAACGACTCCATTCGTCTCGTATTTGTGCCACTGCTTGAAAGTCTTCTTTCAAGCAGTGCTCTTCCAACATTCCGAACCAAGAGCACTGCTTTCCCGAAGACGGGCAAGCAGTGGCACGATGCGTATACCTCACCAACTGACAGTAATCTTCCCATCGCCCCCATTGCTGCCAAGCGAATTTTTGTAGCCTCCACCCCCACCCCCACCTGGAGACGACCCGGCCGTCGCACCGCTTCCGGTATCGCCAGCTCCACCG
>JBAXBD010000882.1:0-2511 GCA_037142165.1 Schlesneria sp.
CCCCTCGGTTTTCGTGGGGCGAATGTTTTCGACTGACGTTCGAATCAGTTGGTGGTTCGGAATTGTTCCACTGGTCGTGTGCCCAAAATACGGTCTCGCGCTGGGGCTGATGTTTACGGTCTTGTTGTATCTCTCGGCCCTGCTGCACGAATTTGCTCATGTTTTCGTTGCCCGCTGGACCGGTGGAACGGCGGACGAAGTTCACCTGACTCCCATCGGAGGAATTGCTCTGGTTCGCCCTGCGCGGGGAGCTTTTGGAGTGGGGATTACGGCGGCGGCCGGTCCAGCAGTGAATCTTTTGCTTTGTATTCTTTCGTTTCCAGGGTGGTACGCGTCTGAAACATTGCCCGGGTCGCTCAATCCATTCGTCATGCCGATTGCCGCATTCAACACAAATTCTCCTGAAGTCTGGCGTGACTTGGGATTACTGCTTTTCATCGCAAACTGGATCGGACTGCTGGTGAATCTTTTGCCCGTCCTGCCGCTGGACGGTGGTCAAATCCTGAGGGCGAGTTTACTGTCGCGAATTAACCCCGAATTTGTGAATCGAACAGCACTCAACGTCGGCATGTTCGTGGCCATCATCATTCTGATTTTTGGAGCGTATCTGGATCTCAGTCAGGTTGTTCTGATTGGAACTTTCGTGTTGATGATGAACGTGGTTCAACTGTTTCAGACCGAAATCAGCGAGCATTCAGACATTTCAGGCTATGATTCTGAGTTTTCGGAAGTTGAAGAAAGCCTTTATGACTCCAGCCCACTTGAGTCACCAGAGGCCTCACTTAGCCCACTCGACCAATGGAAAGAACGTCGCAGGGCTCGGCGCGAGCAGCAGGATCTGATCCGACGTACCGAAGTTGAGCAGCAATTGGATGAGTTACTGGCAAAGGTTCACGAGTACGGATTTCAATCTCTCTCTGAGCAAGAAAAAAAGTCATTGCAGAGTTGTAGCAAGGTCATCCGCGAACGGGGAAAGAGCGAAAGCTGACTCTCAGATTTCTCCCCTTTTCTGTAAAATGCTTTACATTCAAGTTGGTCGCCATTAGATTTACGCAGTGCATTCGGCACGTTTTCTCATCGGCGTATTGCTCAAATCTCTCATTTCTGCGACAACAAAATTCTTCTGTCGGTGGTCTTGCGAATTGTCATATTGACCGCCGACAAACTCGATATCCTTGGTGAATCCGCTCAATAGGGGTGCATGCATCGTGTATGAACCGCCATCCGAACATTTAGTTCGACAACTCACGGAGCTGCAGTTGTGTCACCCGCGTGACCTGCGGCGTGCTCGTGGGCGGGTTCGACGTCTTTCTTTTGACCTTCCCGCGTTTGATTCTGTCTGGATTGATTCTCTTGTCCAGCTCCGTCTGTTGACTCCTTACCAGGCAAAACAGCTCGAGATCGGTCAGGGCGAATCACTTCGAGTCGGTCCATTTGTGGCGATTGACGAACTTGGCCGAAGCAAGCATGGCTCCACAATACTCGCTCGACGACTCAATCGCCGTGATCGTTGCGTGGTCAGGCGAGAACGACTGACAAGTGATCGGGGCACCGATGTGGTCAGCCAGATGGGACTCGTTCTGGAAAGAGTGAAAGGATTTGTTCACCCGTATCTTGTCGTTCCCAATGAAATCCTTCCGACAGAAAACAACGAACTCGTTTTAGTCAGTCGCTATGTACCCGGCCTGCCGCTGAACGAGCTTCTTGTTCGTCGCGGTCGATTCCCGGCAACCGTTGTTGTCGAGATTGGTCGGCAATTGCTGGAAGGTCTTGCCGCGTTAAACGCCAGAAGCGTCGTTCATGGGGATATTCGATTATCCAATATCCGCCTGACGGAAAGTGGATTGGCTGTACTTGTCAACGGCGGTGTTCGGCAAGTCATTCGCCCGCACTTAACTATCCATGACGCAATGTCCATCGATCACTATGACGGTATGGCGCCAGAATTAATCGGAACAGGGGCCTCGGCCACAGCAAGTTCTGAGCTTTATTCGTTGGGATGTGTTTTGTGGCAACTGCTTGCTGGTCGGCCTCCGTATGTGTCTGCCGACCCGCTGGTGAAAATCGCGTCCCATCAAACTCAGACGATCGATGACGTGCGGAAATGGGCACCTGACACTCCTGCTTCGCTCGCGGACTCCATTCGGCAATTGACTTCGCCATCACCGTCAATGCGTCCTCGAAGTTTTGAAGAAGTCTTACAGCATTGGGGCGCACCGAGTTCACAAAGCCGGTCTCGAATTCGAAAATTCCGGCGGCTGTTCAACAGTGCGATGCCTCATTTTTCAGAGCCGACGACTGAGGCTCGTATGGGAAACTGGGCCTGGACGGCAGCAGCAGTCCTTGCCGTCGCGGCCGGTCTCGCACTCAGCTACGACAACGGGCTTCGCAATGAATTGCTGAACGTTGCGCGAAACGTGGAAGCCGTGACACATGCAGCCCGCAATCAACAAGGCGAGACGAAGCCTGTCGAGAAGATGGATGGCTCGACCTCACGTCAAAGCCATGAAT
>JBAXBD010000883.1:0-2508 GCA_037142165.1 Schlesneria sp.
ATCGGAGAATTGTATTGGGGTTACGGTAAGACCTTGAGAATAAATGACGTTTGACGGCGGGGAGATTGCGTTTACGGTCGACGTAGTCGAAGTGGAATTCGTTTCTGGTTTCGGCTCGGAAGGTAAAACTGCTACTACGAGTTCGCTATCCTGCGTCTTGGGTTTTGACACAACATTTGATGAGCTGGATTTCGCGTCCCCCTTTGTCGACGGCTTTGAAGTTCGGCCATGTGCGGCAATCTCGGGATTTGCCGTTTCTATCTCCGTTTTTGTCGATTCGTCCGATGACGAAATCTGATTTTTTGTATCTGCCGGAGCTGAAAGTGGTTTATCCCGTTGTACAGCGAAAATTCTTGGTTCTTTTCGTGTCAGTTTTGGTGGCCCACTGCTTTTAAGGATACATCCGATTCCGACGAACGGCACGATCGTTAAAACGACACAGATTGTGGTGCGTTCGATAGTTCGCATGTGTTATCCTTGAGCAAGAAATTCCTATACGGCCACGCTCATTTTGCGACGCGGTAATGCGCACCGGTCTCCAATGTCTTCTCCTTTGACAATGTATCGGCTGCGACGACTCTTCCGCTTGGGTAAACTTTGCAGATAGGGCGACTGCGGCAGACCCTGCCGCAGCGCGGTGTCGGAAATGGATGTGACATCGACGGTTTTGCTGAGCTATTTGTGGTGAGACTGTTTGCCTCGGCTGTTTGTCAGAGGTATCATCAGTCGAGTCTTATTGATCTGGCCGCGAACTCTTGGATTGACATATTGTTCGCGTGTGACCGAGGTTAAGGTCTTTGATGATGGTCGATGACGTTCGAACGAAGTTCGGGTTTGTGTTCCAGAATTTTAAATCCTGCTTGGCGTGGGATCTAGTGGATTTGGGAGTCCCTTCAACAAATGTTGGCACCCGTCTTCTGGCTTATGCTCTCGCGCTGGTCATGTTAATTTCCACGCCCCGCCTTCAGGCGGCGGATGCACTTGACGATTACAACGTCGCCGTTGCGCTATTTAAGCAAAGCCGCTGGAATCAGGCGGCCGAACAGTTTCGAGGGTTTTTGAAAGACCATGAAAAACATGAAAAAGCTCCGTTAGCGCGGTTGTATCTCGGGTTAGCTTTGATCGAAAGTAAAGACTTCAAAGAGGCTCGTGAGGTTTTGCGGAAATTCGCTGCCGAAAATCGGCAAAATCCCAATATCGGCCAGGCTCGTTATCGGATCGGTGAATGCAGTTACCTGATGGACGATCTGCAAACCGCTCGTACCGAGTTGGAAGCGTTCGTGCGAGACTATCCCAATGATCCATTAAAAGAGCACGCGCTGCCGTATCTCGGGGATGCTCAACTGAGGTTGAACGATGCCGTTGCGGCGCTCAAGATGTTTGACCAGTCAATCGAAAAGTTTCCGTCAGGTGCGCTGATTGAAGATGCCAAATTTGGCAGGGCGAGATCTCTTGAGTCTCTGAAGCGGTTCGACGACGCGATTCGTGAATTTCAGGAGATCGCGGCGAAAAAGGATGGAATTCGCGCCGCCGATGCGCAGTTTCATCTGGGAGCGAGCTACTTTGAGCGAGAACAATTCGATGACGCGATTGAGGCGTATACCGCCATCGCAAAGGATTTCCCTCAAAGCCCGCTGGTTCCCGCCGCTCAGTTGAATTCGGGGTTTGCACTCTATAAATCAGGTCGATTTCGCGATGCGGCACAACAGTTTGAACTTGCGGCAAAAGAAAAGTCACAGCAACCGACAGCCGGATATTGGCTCGGCCGCAGCCAGAAGTCGCTCGGTGAATATTCGAAAGCACTGGAATCATTGAATGTCGCTGCCAAGTTTGCCGCTAAGCAGCCGCTGGCCGAATCGATTCTGTTCGAACAGGCTTTGTGTGAACGCTATTTACAGCGTGTCGTCGAAGCGCGTAAGTTGTTTGAACAAGTGATATCGCGAAATCCCGCAGGAGACTTGTCCGACGACAGTTTACATGCTCTGATCGAGATGTCGATTGACTCAGGCGATTTCGCTTCCGCCGAACAGTACTTGACGAGGTTTCCAAGAGAGTTTCCTCAAAGCGGGCTTCGACTTCATATTGAATTATTGTCGGGTCGGTTGTATCTTGCGCGAGCAGGCCAGAAATTGCGTGAAAAGAAACCAACGGCGGAGACAAGCGGCCTGTATGACTCGGCGGCACGGCGTTTCGAGCAAGTGATGAAACAAAGTACGATTTCAAAAACCAAAGGCCAGGCGCGGTACTATCTGGCTTTGGCCCGACAGCTTCAGGGAAACCAGGATCAGGCCTTGGAATTGATTGCGCCGCTGGTTGAGAAGGCCCTGGCGGACGGGGAGAAGAGCGACTTTTCTGATGCCATCGTTCTTCAAGCCGACAGTCTTTATTTACAGCAGAAATATGATTTGGCCAGCGAGTCTGCAGCGAAGTATCTGGAATTGCTTCCAAAGGGACGACAGGCTCCCCGCGCTTTGTCGACTCAGGCTCTTTCGGCGGAACGTCTAAAGC
>JBAXBD010000884.1:0-2506 GCA_037142165.1 Schlesneria sp.
TCGGCTATTTCGGGTAGTACTTGCTCATCCAAACTCTTTGTATCTACTACAGGAAAAGGGTTTTGGAAATTACTTTCTTGATGTGCAATTTGTCGGAGCACGTCCGTTCCGAGTGCGGAGCGGACTTCTGCTGGCGATGGATTCGTGCCAGTAATTTTCAGCCCGTCTAACTTCGCCGTCACGGACTGGCCGTTGATCACTGTACTCGCAATTAACGTGAGCGTGCCCCCCTGCAGTCTTCCCCAGTCACCAGGATTGATCACCAGGTGCCCGCCGGCAGTTGTTTTAACGACATCCAGAGGGAGGTCTGCCACACCGTGCGCGGTTTCAGTACCCTTAAACCTGACCTGCGCCGTCCAGTTTACTTGCGCTCCACCCAAGGCTTTGCCATCCGCCAAAACCACGTCAGCAACGAGTGTGGGCATTTGGGGTTGCCCGCTAATCTTGAAATCTTTTTGATCATTTAAAGTCACGATTCGCAGCAATGATGCAGATGCGTCGACGTCAACGGATTCATCGCCGTCACCACCCTGGATAAATGCTTTGAATGTCTCGCCGTCAGCGGTTGCCTTCCAATTGAACGTTCCGGTTTGGTTTTGCTGGAATGTTGTTGTCAACCCGGCATTGTTCATGATCGTCAACGGCTCATTCTCGCCAACATCGTTCGGGTCGGGTAGGTCCCAATTACTGACCTTGATTACGACCGTATCACCTTTGTGCACTGAACCGACATTCAAATCTACTGGAGTCGCGCTCGATATTGTCACCGCCGAGGGAACCAGGCGTGCTTCCAGTGCGAGAATCCGATTTGGCAGCGAGTTTTTCCGGCGGCGCGGGCGATCGAGGCGACTCGTCCGAGCGATCAAAAAACGACGCACATATTCAACAAATCTCATTTTGTGATGCATTGTAAGACTCCATGCAGTTGGTAAACGAACTGAATCGCATAAATAAACGTCGGAGCGGGAACTTCTTCTGAATTAGATGTTCGCACAAGATGCGCAAGCCTGTCAAGCTATGCAGGTTGAAAATCGTTCAGATTGATCTGAACAGAACTGGAGCGGCACGATGACCACCGTCGTGGCGATGCTGTGACTGGAAAGCGCCACCTCAGACACGACTTCTGAATGAGATTGGGCTCGTACGCCTTGTTTCGCTGATTGCTTCCCTACGAAGTCAATGACGCATTTTTGCAAAAGCCGGATGCAGAAATACTGCATGGTTTGGTTTGAGCGGCGGACGATGGCCTGCACTTCGGTGCGAACCCTCCGACCCGACACCAGAGAAGCGAACGATCAACGCGGGAAAGCCAACGGCAGCGAAGTCCGTGGAGGAATGGCGACTGAACAACGAGAACGTCGAAAAATTGTCATTGGTCCAGGGCATTGATCGGGTTAGCCAAATCGCACGGACAGTTCGACGTGCGAGAAGCAGTGCTGCCCCAACCAGTGATGTTCATCGACATGATCAACGGTAAGATCCGTATGCGGTCATTCGGCGCGTATGGATCTGTGCGGGGGTGCGGTCAGTAATGCCCGTTACGACCGAGATTCCCTGGGGTCCCCTTCCCCGGTGACCGGCGGCCTTGGCAAACCATTCGTTCCGTTGAGCGGTTAAACCTGAGTACAGGTAACGTCCATAAGTTCAACCACCCCAATCCTCCCACTGTGCGTTAATCGAATCCTTGATTAATGCCAGATGTTCAACAGTCGCCGCAGCGGCGTGTACTCGCCACGGTTTCAGCTTGAGTCGTTGCTGAAATCGATCCTCCCACTTGAGAAACGACAGCACGCCGTGTGGGTGACAATAGGCTCTCATCTGGTTTACCTCTCCGACGAAGGTACACGTATCATCGAGTTGACTTCGGGTAGGGTTCTCATCGACATATCCCACGGCGCAACAGGGAGCGGCGCCGCCATGCGTCGCGTGCCAGACCGCCATCACTTTCAAAAACTCGCTGCAATGGTCGTGCTCCTCATGCCAGGCAATTCCTTCTGGACCTCGATTGACCCCTTGGAAAACGGGAGCATCAACTTCCGGAGAGCGTTTCACTGGAACGCCCCAGTAGACGATCGATTGGTTCTCTTCGAGAAAGACCAACCGACTGGCATCCACGGTCCATTTATCAGGAGGTATCAGACGATTATAAAATTGATTAATTCGAGTTTCGCGACCTGCTACGAGGTAAAAATCGCGTAATGACTGCGGGACGAAAAGCTGCAGGCGTTTCTCAGCCTCGTCGATCTCCGCCGATGACGATCGGTGTTCTTCCAATAATCGAACGCCGGCTGAAGCGAAGATCGATATGTACGATTCTTCAAATGACTGAGGTTGATTCATGGGAGACCCGCAAAACCGAGGTGGAAATTCGTTAGTCGCTTCGCTTCCAAAAACGTATCGCGCTCCCGATTCATGGAACGAAAGGGTTGAACCAACGGAAATTATTTCTCAGGTTCATTTAAACTACCGTTGGTAGTTTCGGCGTTCGCGTCAGGTGGAATCTCAG
>JBAXBD010000885.1:0-2501 GCA_037142165.1 Schlesneria sp.
TCTTTATTCTCTTGCGCGTTTCGGTTGGCGTGAGCCTGCTCTCGAATCTGCTGTTTCCGGGATGACAATACATCGGCTGGTTCAGTGGTCATCGGTCTTATATGCTCCTTTTAAAAGACAATTGACGAAAATACAGAATAGCATCGAATCAGCGCACTACCAATCGACTGAGACCGATTTGAATGTTCGCCAGAAAATCGAAAGTCCGCAGGCCGAAAGTGATCCACGTCAACCAATCTGATCCGCGTCCTGCCATACGGATTGTCGGGGCGCGCACACACAATCTTCGATCAATTGATGTCGAAATTCCGATCGGTCAAATGACAGTCATTACCGGCGTCAGTGGCAGCGGAAAAAGTTCCCTGGCCTTCAAAACGATCTTTGCTCATGGGCAGTGGAGATACCTGTCGTCTGTTTCCGCCCAGTCGCGTGAGATGCTACAGGAGGTTGAACGACCCGACGTCGATTTGATTGATGGATTACCACCAGTCCTGTGTGTCGAACAGCAGGCGTCAGGAGCACGGAAACGCTCGACGGTTGCCACCATTTCCGACATTTATGATTACTTGCGACTGCTCTACGCCCGGATTGGCCGACTCTATTGCCCGGCATGCCACGAGCCGGTCACGGCTCAATCCCGCGCCGACATCGTCAATCAGGCCTTGCAGTGTCACGACGGACAGAAAGTGATCGTACTGGCACCGATTGTTCGAGCTCGTGCCGGTCAGCATGCCAGTGTCTTTGCCCAGATTGTCAAGGATGGTTTTGTGCGAGCCCGCGTCGATGGTGAACTGATTGACGCGGCCGCTCCTCCCGAACTAACCAAATCAAAGCCGCACGACATTGACGTTGTCGTTGACCGATTGATCATGAAACCTGGAGTTCGACCACGACTGGAAGAATCGGTTGATCTCGCGCTGCAACTTGGTCGCGGACAATGCGTCCTCAGTCAGGAAACCCACAGCGGCTGGCAGGACCGTCTTTACAACAGCCAGCTTGCCTGTGCGAAGTGTGGGACCAGCTTTCCCACACTCGAACCTCGATCATTCAGCTTCAACAGTGCCGTCGGTGCTTGCGAAATGTGTCAGGGACTGGGTGTCGTCACCGAATCGGTTGAAGCATCGGAAGTCTGTCCGTCATGCGAAGGGACTCGGCTGGGTCCCATTCCTCGTGCGGTTCAGATCGACGGAACGAATATCACGCAATTCTGTACCATGTCTCCCAGCGAAGCGACACAATGCGTTTTAAACTGGGGCACACTAAACTCGACCCCCGCAAACAAGGCTGTTTTTGACGAACAGCGTCGATCGGCCTTTCAGCATCTTTTGCCTGAGATTACCAATCGTTTGAGATCGCTCACGGAGATTGGCCTCGACTATCTCACCCTCAATCGCAGTGGCGACACTCTTTCGGCGGGTGAGCTTCAACGGACAAGGCTGGCTGCATGCCTGGGAAGCCCGCTGAGCGGTGTCTGCTACATCCTGGACGAACCGACTGCCGGATTGCATGCCAGCGACACGGCGAGATTGCTGAAATCACTGATCCGGTTGCGTGACGAAGGGAACACTGTCCTGCTGGTAGAGCATGATCTGGATGTCATCCAAGCTGCGGATCATGTTATCGATCTCGGACCTGGAGCCGGAGCGCTTGGTGGGCGTTTGCTCGCAGCCGGAACTCCTGAAGAACTCGCAAGCAACCCCGCCTCGGTCACTGGACCATTCCTGGCAGAGCAGGGCCAATGTAGGGTGGGACAAGTCTTCGCTGTCCCACCAACATCTGGCATGAAACGGTGGGACAGCGTAGACTTGTCCCACCCTGCACTTTGCCAACCATCGAACATTGAATCCCACTTCGTCGGAATCAATCTTCCACCTGCAAACTTTATTCGCCTTAACGGCGCCACCCTGCATCGGCTGAAAAATGTCGCGATTGAGATTCCGTTGAACCGGATTGTCTGTGTGACGGGCGTCAGCGGTTCGGGAAAATCCTCGCTTGTCATGCAGACATTGGTCCCCGCGATCCGGCGCGCCCTCGGCGAGAAAATCGCGTGCGGTGGACCGTTTCAAGAATTGTCGGGAACCGAACACCTGTCGCGAGTTGTCCGGGTCGATCAATCACCACTCAGCCGTTCGGCGATCTCGACTCCAGCCACGTATTCAGGCCTCTGGGACGAGATCCGAAAAGTGTTCGCCAAAACGAAAGAATCACGCCTGCGCGGATTCACGCCTCGTCAATTCAGCCTGCATGTTCCCGAAGCGCGATGTGCTCGTTGTCGCGGGCGAGGTCAACTTCCTGTCGAGGAGCAACGGTTTGCCGACTGGCAGATCCGCTGCCCGGATTGCGACGGTCGACGATTCTCGACGACAACTCTTTCGGTCAGATATCGAGGTCAATCCGTCGCCGATGTCTTAAACATGAGTGTGACCGACGCGGCGGTCTTTTTTGAAAACTTCCCTCGACTGGCGCGGCCCCTGAAAGTCTTCTGCGATCTGGGCCTGGGT
>JBAXBD010000886.1:0-2498 GCA_037142165.1 Schlesneria sp.
CTTTTGAGCCAGGCGAGTATCTGCCAGGTCTTCCACTTTCGATAACGGAAGGGTATCCGATGATAATGCCAGCGTCAGAATCGGGGCGTCGGCAGGATTCGTCTTTGTGTAGATCGGTGGATTGGGAAGGTCCTTAGGCAGGAATGTGGATGCGACATTGATCGCGGCCTGGACCTGTTGAGCGGCAACATCGATATTCAGCTCCAGCGCAAACCGCAGAGTGATGACAGAAAGACTTTCGGAGCTGGAAGAGGTCATCTGGGTCAGGCCGGGGACCTGACCGAATTGACGTTCCAGTGGCGCTGTCACTGACGATGTCATGACATCCGGGCCGGCACCTGGATAAAATGTGACAACCTGAATGGTCGGATAATCGACCTGTGGCAAAGCGGAAACGGGCAGCTCCCAGTACGCGACAATTCCCGAGAGAAGCAGTGCCACCATCAGCAGCACAGTCGCGACCGGCCGCAAAATAAATGGCCGGGACGGGTTCATGTCGAACCCTTCTTGCCGGATGAATTTTCCGGAGAACCTTTTCCATCCTTGGTCTTTGGTTTCTCGTCAGTTCCTTCAGACTTTTTGCGTTCGATATCAGGGCTCTTTTCGTTTGAGCCCTTCTTCTCCGCAGCGGCGTTCTCTTTTGCCCGTTCTTTTTCTTTCTCTTTTTCGAGTGTCGTAATCATCGCTTTCGGCTGCAGCTTATCGATCCCTTCGGTGACGACGATTTCACCGGGTGTCAGCCCCGATTCGATGGAAATCTCTGAGCCTTCCGACAGCCCGACTTTTACAGTCCGCAAGTCGACGGTGTCATCTTCTTGAACGACATATAGAAATACGGAAGTCGGGCCTCGCTGCACCGCTGAAGCCGGAACGACGATCGCGTTTCGTTTCGTGTCGACCAGAAGGCGTGCGTTGACGAATTGATTGGGAAACAGCATTCCGTCTTCATTATCGAAGACAGCTTTCAAGCGGACAGTACCGGTCGTGGAATCAACCTGATTGTCGATCGCTAACAGCTTTCCTGATGCGAGCTTGATTTTGAAATCGCGATCGTAGGCATCGACGGATAATGGCTGACCGCTGTTTTGTGGCTTCTGCACCCGGGAAATATCATCCTGCGGAATGGTAAACACGAGTGAAATCGGTTGAAGCTGAGTAATTACGGCCAGACCCATCGGATCGTTCGCTCGAACGATATTCCCCTGATCAACCAGACGAAGTCCGATTCGACCACTGATCGGGGCGGTGATGTGGCAATACGCCAGTTGCAGTTTCGCGTTTTCCACGGCGGCCTGGTCTGATTGAATGGCTCCTGCCATCTGCTGAACCAGGGCACGCTGTTCGTCGACCTGCTGAGCCGTGATCGACTTGGAAAGAATTAACTCTTGATAGCGCTTGAATGTGAAGTCTGCTGACTTCAACGTTGCTTCGTCGCGCGCAAGCTGGCCTTGAGCCTGCTGAAGTTGAACGTCAAATGGTCGCCGGTCAATTTCTGCCAGCAGGCTCCCTTCTTCGACGATCTGTCCTTCCTTGAAGGCCACTTTGACCAATTCACCTTCGACACGGCTTCGAATGGTCACGGTCTTGAATGCCGTGACTGTCCCCAAGCCGTTGATAAATACGTCCATATCTTTTTGCTGGACGATTGCGGTGACAACTGGAACCGGTGGCCTGGGTGCTTTTTTAGCCCCCGCGGCGGTACTTTCAACGATGCCGATCTGCTTTGAGAACCAGGGCCACCATGCCTCGCGATAGAACCAGCCTCCCATGCACAGACCGATCGCGATCAGCCAGAACAAAAGGCTTCGGATCGCGCCCCACCATGTCTCTTTCGGTTCTGTGGGGGGAGCGAGATTCGGCTTCGGCAAATCGGAAATCGGTCGTTCAACTGGTTCAGGCGTGAACACAGGTCGATCTTTTAAAGCTTCCGGTGAGGAAACTGGCCTGGCGATAGGGGGTTTGGAAATCATTAAGTCGTACCGTAATCTCTTTCCACTCCGAACCCGATCGATTGCTTATGAGGTCTTACCGAGGGTCTCAAATTGGCCTCGATCGCTCATTTGAATCCTTCAAATCTAGGACACTGGAAAAGGAATTTCCATAAACGCGAAATGTTTTGCTCAGATAAACGCCGATTCACGGAACTACCGTGACGTCTTTGTCATCAAAATTTCACGAAACGAGTCCGAGTTTATGGATAATTCCTGTTGTGAGTGCGATCGCGCTGCATCACGACATCAGCGAAGAATCAGGCAGCAAAGACCGGGCCATATCTTCATGGAAGTGGAACTGTGCGCAGGTCCTGAGTCCCATCTGGCGATTGAACCAGCAGCAGGACTCTTTCATCATTAAAACGATCAAGCTGGACAACGCCCTGAAGTTCCTTGATCGTTTCGTAGGTCTGACCGGCGGTGTCTTTCACCGGGGTAGTGATCCCTTCGTTGCGGGCGATGTTCTCGGTGCTGATCTTCATCACGCCACGAGCCGAGTTCGAAAGC
>JBAXBD010000887.1:0-2496 GCA_037142165.1 Schlesneria sp.
TGTCGGAATCGGCGTGTTCGCTGGAGTGTTTGGGGGGGTGATGCTTGTGCTCGCATCATTGCCAAATCGCTAGACTTGAACTGAATGAAAAAGGGGCTTTTCATTCAGTTTCCGCCGACTGAATAGCAAGAGGGCCGACAGTAACATCAGTGGGATGACGACAAATCCGTACGGTATGACAAAATGAGTCTCCATGGGGCCGTGAGAAATGTAAAAACCACCCCACTGTATCGATGTGCCGACCCAGTCGGTTACTCTCGCCTCTGACCCGTCCGATAGATCGATGTTGAACTCCAGGCCGATCTTCTGCACGGTTCCATCGGTTGGCTGTGGCGAGGCCAGGCCAACGATTGTCATCGGCACCTGCATTTGAGGTTCTTGTGACGCTATCGGTTGACCTGATGCACCAAATATTTCGGAAACACCGCCTGACGAAAAAACTTCGTCACGTTCTGTTGCGACACCGTTCGGAAGATTGGCGGATGCCCCCGTAGGGAGAATATTCATAACCACATCATCGAAATCCGATTCCGATTCCTGTGGAAGAAAAGTCATCGTCTCATGACGCGGACCTGTGATCATCCGGTAGTGAGTCCCCGAGCCATCATCGCACTGAGTTCGATTATGCAGACAAGCCAGACCTTGCTTTCCCGAGGCGAGAAGCAGTTGTTTTCCAAATTCCAATTCGAAATTCACGACATCTGACACGACGCCACTTCTTACCCAGACACCTGCCACCGCGAGCGATGTCAACAGCGTCAGCCCCCCCAGTTTTCTGCGCCAACCGCGGAAGAATCCAGCCAAACCATGATTTTCTTCCACACCGTGCGACCGCACCGTCGCAAACGAAGGAAGAGTTCCCGTTACGACAGTGGAATTCTTTCGACGTGGTCCGACCAGCAAGACTGTCGCTAATAAACCAAGTGGGAGAACGATGAACCAGTGAGGAATCTGAATCACACATTCCCAACTGCCGTCTTCACCCAATCCATGGAGATAGCGGAACCCACAAAACTGCAACTTTGATTCGACCATATCGTCATGTTCGTCGTCTGAGCTCAGGCTGGGGCAACAATCTGGATTGCAATCAGAAATATCGAAATCAAAAGAGACTCCCACTCGAGGATGTTGTACGGAATTCGGTACGAAACTTGATTCGCCGGCCGAGGCTTGGATCAACTCCTTTTCGTTGGAATCTGCTTCATCCGTATATACGGCGGACATGACGGAAATGTTGTCCGTCATATTGGCGTCCAAAATCGCCTGAGGCGGACGATTCGTGACGAAATTCGCAACCATGCAATCTGTCTGTGAAGCTGGCGTCGGCGGTTGATCAACTTTTTGCGCCGGCGCAAGCAAAAGCTTAACGTCTGCGTAGAATCCAGTGACGTGCCAATCGATCTGCGGCACATGGCCAGGCCATTCGACCGAAAGTCTGTAGCCCGAAATATTGATTGTTCCAGGAACGGCCAGCGCACTCGTGCGATTCCCTTTCGAACCAAAGATCATGCCGTGGTCGACATAACTCTTCATCCAAGCGCCGGTAAACACGAGCGAGGCAAATAAGGACCCGAGACCAATAGTACGTCGCCAGCCTCTAAAAAACTCGCTCATGACGCTCTTCCCTGAGTTCCAACAAAGTTTGACCCATCCCTGGTCACCCCTAGATTCAGGCAGAGCTTAATTTAACACAGATTTAGCGTCTATCCTTAAATGGAATGCCGTGTTTAAACCAGTACCTCAACAGAGAGAACGAATACGGCAAGAAATTTACCCGCGATCTGTTTGTGCGAGCATCGTTCGCAACCCAATGGAAAACTTTGCAGGTACACACAGGCATAAATCAAAAGGCTATCAGACCAGAAAACGAGATTAGAACACTAATCAGCACTAATCTTCGCTAATCAGACGATTCCAAAATCTTTTTATCTCGTTTGATTCTTATTCGTGCGATTCGTCAGATTCGTGGTTAAAAATCTTTTGAATTATCCGTCTTGGTTTCTTACGCGTCGCCGATCACGACTCTGGTTTTTCGAGCGAGTTCATCGCCTGACAAAGTGCCTCGAATTCTTCGCGGCACTCGGGACAAATCAGCAGGTGCTGCTCAATCGCCTTCAACCCTTCGGCGATTGGTTTCCCGGCGAGACGATCCTCGGCGAACTCACCCACCTGCATCAAGCAGATATCACAATCGATTTCGACCGCTTGAGTATCGCGGACAACGTCGAGCAATCGTTGGATTTCGTCACCTGTCACCGACATGGTCGAGACCCTTTCATCCGTTAAATGCAACGGCAAACGACTGAGAATCAAAACCCGCCTGCACAAGCTCTTGCTTGAGTCGAAACCGGGCATCATGACTTAATTTGTAAAGAGCGTTTCGAGTGCATCCCAATTGCCCTGCAATTTCTTCCTGGGCCATCCCTTTGATCTCAGCCAACAAAACCGTCCGTTGTTTTTCCGTCAGTTGTTTGTTGATCACTCGGTACATCGTCT
>JBAXBD010000888.1:0-2488 GCA_037142165.1 Schlesneria sp.
GGTTGGCTCGACTCAGCCTCTTCAAGCGATCCCCAGAGTGACGCGACCGTCTTCAACGTGGCCTCAGGAACATCGTCCGAAACATAAGTTTTGTCCGGGTCACCATCACCGTCAGAGAATTGGTTCGTTTCGACGACAAGCGTCTTCATGTGATCTTCAAGCTGATCTTGTTTTGGCAGAGAACCAGGCAATTCTTCCATGAAGATGGTTTTCTGGATTTCATCATCTTCTTTTTCTCTTCCAGAACCGTCATCCGTGTCAAAAATCTCTTCAGGAGCTTCGGCTGAAATATACGTCGCGCCGATGTCGCCAGATTCATTGTCAGCATCACTCTCCAAATGCGTATCGGGTCGTTGGGCATCGGCCTGAATGACGACTTCCCCAATCGTGACATCGTTATCAGAAATCGATTCCTCATCAGCAACGCTTGGGGCATCCGATTCCGAAATCGCTGGAACAAATCCGGATTCGATTGTTCGATCAGGAAAATCATCTGAGAGAAAAGTCGCGGAATTCGAATCACTCCCGAAATCAGATCCCCCAGACTCCTCGTTTGAATCGGCAATCAATTTCTCGGGGTCAACGGACCCCGGATCAGAAACGCCTGGGCTTGATGGAGCGCGCAGTTGCTTGATAAAAATCGGTTTTGAATCACTGAAGTTTGATGATTTGTCGTCCGTCGTCAGACGTTGATTGCAATTAGAACAGATCCCGCTGACCAGGCCTTTTCCCTGTACTTGTTTACTGCAATTAGGGCACTTGATCATTGGGAGACTCCACGAAATGTAACGCTCTTCCGTAGCAGCCGCGCTGCGCGATCCAACCGAGGCGAAGCGACCTGATCTCTTTCGGCATCAGTCTTGTTTTTCAACGTGCTGATCCCAGTCATTGTTAACGAAGCGGCACTGCAAAATATGATGGCCCCCGCCGCCTGATTCGTCACGCCACCAAGAGAGAGAGAGTTGTCGTCCATTGAGTCGTTTGTTCCGCTCACTCCAGGCTCCTGATCCGTTGTGAAAACAACACACGACTCGAGGTCCGCGTCTGTTTCATGATTCCACTCAATTCGCCCGCTCTTCGAACCGAATCGAGGGACACTTTCAAGTAATGATTTGGCCGCAAGTGATTCATAAACCTCTGGTAATTGTTTAAGAGAGACTATCGCCTGTGTCTGAGAATCGTTCGTCGAATCAATCGATGCTCCATCACGTTCCCCGTTCAATTTGTCAGTATTCTCTGGAGCAGAGATCTTTCGGGGAGCGGAATCGCCATCGAAGGATTTGAGATCTGCGTCCGATTGCTGCGACTCATTCAACGACGGCGACTGATCGCGAGTCGACTCATCGCCGTCATTTATTGAACCATTGACAATTTCGAATTCTAAAACCGTTCGTAAACCCGTTTCCCCTGGTTCTAGAACAAGGATTTCATACTTACCATCAGGTAACGTTGGTTGATCCGACGCTTTATTTTTCCGAATCGCCCCGAGCAAATCATCAAGTTCCAATTCCTTGAGCTCAATCATTTCGGGTTTGTTATCTGGGGCGGTCGCTTTGAAAAACACACGTCGCTCCGAAGAAACGACGTTCTCCACAACTTGTATGTCTCGATCGGTATTAACTAAGACAGCAAGTGCCGCGACCGAATCGTGCAACACGTCATTCACTACTTGCGTTTCCGGAAAATGAAGAATTTTCACCGGTGGTGTCACATCGAATACGATTGGATGGGCCTCTGCTCCAGGAACTTTAAAGGGATTCAAGGGTACTAATCCGCCGACGGCGCCGTGGAATTCGGCAAGTCCCGTTGTATACACGATCAAGCCACCCGGACCATCCAGGGTCCCATAGAATTCGATATCGCCTCCGAATTGGCTTGTAATGGTAATGACGTTGTAAATCTGAACGGCACCATGATATGTCTGGTTGCCCGTCGTAGTCACGTTACCATCGATTTCAGTCCTACCAGCGCTGTCGTCTAGCGAGGTCAACGGCGTGATTCCACCGACAGCAACATAGTGTCCGTTAATGAAGACGCCAGTGTAGGTCACGGTCCCTGATCCTGCGGCAACTGTCAGACCATACGCACCATCGACTGTCGAACCGAACGTCACGTTACTGTTCGTCGTATTCAGCTTCACGTCGTGTGTCAGCTGAACCGGTCCATGATAAGACTGGATCCCGATCGTCGTCACATCGGCGTTCAGCTTCGTCAGACCGGTCCCCGTGTCCGACAGCGATGTCAACGCCTGGCCTGCTCCATTCCCCACCGCACCTGTATAGGTCACCGTACCGGTACCGGCAGCAACCGTCAGTGCATATGGACCGTCAACCGTCGAATTGAATGTCACGTTGCCACCACTCACCGTCGACACGGGGTCGCTGTTAAGTGTTACGTCGTGCGTCAGCACCACAGGTCCCGTGACTTCTACTGAACCGGAGGTAATGATGTTCGACCCTGTATCCAACTCGCCCGCACGGATCATCAC
>JBAXBD010000889.1:0-2486 GCA_037142165.1 Schlesneria sp.
ACATCGAAATCATGGTGGTCCGCGATCGCTCGTGCTCACAATGCAGGTCGATTTTTAAATAAAACAGCAGCAGGCGACAAATTCATAGTTTAACCCGTAGCCAGCGGCGCAGGCGGATCCGGCGTTCAGCCGATCTCTTCGAGCGTTGCCCCAGCCCCGTTATTTACCAATGCCCCAACCAGCAATGACGCCTCGGCTGACGGCAATTTCGCCGCTCTATTCACGCTTCTCTGCGAGGCGCGGTTAAACGAAAGCGACAGGTTCATCGTCCATCCACCAGACGAAAACACCCCATGTTTGTGCAAACATGGGGTGCGAAATCAAAATCTCAACGCCAGATTAGAAAACTATTCGAGAATGGTTTTCGTTTCGCTGACGAGCTTTGCAATCGTTTCTTTGTTGAGATCGCCTTTGCTCAGTCCCTGGCTCACCTTGACCTTACCTTCGACCCACATCATCACCGTGACGTCGGCCTTGGAATTGAGCTTGTAGCCAGAAGGTCCGCTTGTCCCCTTGAACGTGGTGAGCGGCAATTGACTGATCTTGTGCTTGGAAGCCGCAGCGGTCAGGCTGGCTTCTGCCTTTTCAGGATCTTCCGTCAAGAGCACAACGAAACCGGCCATCTTCTGATCACGATTCTTGGCAACAACGTTGTCGAGTTCTTTGGACAACTGTGCAACTTCTTCCGTCATTTCCTTGGCGAAAATGCTCACGACTGGCTGGTTGCCATATCGGCATCGATAGCACAATTCTTCGCCGTCCTTGTTAGGCCCGGTAACGTCCTTGACGTTAAATGGTGGTACGCTCTTGCCTTTTTCCAGACCCGATTGGATCTCGGCGGCAAACACCAGACTTGCTGAAACGGCCAACACGGCTGCACACGCTGCGAAACACTTCTTCATCGATAATTCCTCCGTCGAACAGATCAAATTCCGAAGCCTCTTGGTGTCGGCGAACAGCCCGACTCCCCCCGCGTATTGTACACAACGCCACCCGAACGTCCATAAACCGCAAGTTTTCCGATTTCAGGTGGATGTTTCTTAAAGATTTGACTCACGGTGGCCCGACCGACGCAGTTATGATGAAAGTCCTCAACAGCCGATACAATAACCTGCCGTTTGCTTCTCGTTCCTGACCCTCCAATGTGTGTCAATGACGCCAGTTGGATAAACGCATGTGAACATTCGACCGATGCCAAACCCGACTCCACTTCGCCTGGCACTCACCAGCCGCTCCGACGGAGAGGGCGTGGATAATATTCGTGCATCGATCATCAGATTTCTGGAACAGCAACCGGGCGTGAAACTGCGGGTCTTTGGAACACCCGACGAGCTGAAAATTGGTCGCCAGCAGACAGATATCGTGATTGTCCTCGGAGGCGATGGCACCATCCTGCGAACCTGCCGACAAATGGGTTCGAACCAGCGACCTATCCTGGGGGTGAATCTGGGTCGACTTGGATTTCTCGCAGATTTGTCTTTGAATGAATTTCAGGAAAAATTTCCACGCATCCTGGCAAGAGAATTTCAGGTGATTAATCACCTGATGTTTGAATGTCGACTGGTACGAGACGACGGATCGCAAGAGAAATATCTGGGGTTGAACGAAGTTTCGGTGATGGCAGGATCGGCATTACGGATTCTGCACATCAACCTGGCAATTAACGGCGAGCCAGTCACGACATATCGCTGCGACGGATTAATCGTCAGTACTCCTGTCGGCTCGACGGCTCACAGTCTGGCCGCCGGCGGCCCGTTACTTCGGCAAGACCTGCAAGCGTTTGTGATCACTCCCATTTGTCCGCACACCTTGACCAACCGTCCGCTGGTCGATCGAGCCGATTGCATCTACACATTAACGGCACCGGATATACCAGAAGGAGCAACCCTCGTTATCGATGGGCAGATCAAACGACTGTTGCAGCCGGGCGATCGTATCGAAATTCGAAAGGCCGCCGTCAGCTTTCAGCTCGCTCGATTGCTCGATCACAGCTACTATGCCACGCTGCATCGCAAACTGGGCTGGGGCGGACAACCGGAATTCGAAAACCGGGATTCAGTGGGAAGACCCAGAACGTCTCACTAACAATTTTTTACTGACATTCATGATTCTCGAATTCAACTGAGCCTGACATGCCATTTTCCGAAACGATCCGCACAATTCGCCTGGCAATGAAGAGCCTGCTGCTGCATAAGCTGCGGTCAGGTCTCACCATGCTGGGGATTGTCTTCGGCGTGTTTTCTGTGATCGCAATGCTCGCCATCGGCGAAGGGGCCAGCGCCCAGGCGCAACAACAAGTTCTCGCACTCGGTGCCACGAACATCATCATCGTTACCGTCAAGCCCCCCGCCGATTCGCAATCGTCTGGCGGCGGAGGCAGCCGCGGCGGCGGCCGTGGTTTTGTCGTGCCACAATACGGACTGTTACGCTCCGATTACGATTTGCTGACAAAAACACTCTCAACCATCACCGGTGCCGTTCGGATG
>JBAXBD010000890.1:0-2484 GCA_037142165.1 Schlesneria sp.
GCCTTTTGCTGGACTTCCTCAAAATTGGACGTCCCGTCAATTGCCAGAGTCCCGATATTACTATTACTTTTCGTCTCGGCATCGTGCAGCGTCACTGCAATCCGAGCAATGTTGCGGTCGAGTCGGCGAGCCGATCTCCAGCCGAGAATAAGACCCATCAAGGGACCAATTAAAAGAATCAAGAACCGGCCCCAGAGTATTTTATATGTGATACGGTCTCTTTGAACTCGATAGTCGTCAATCTCGCTCTGGTTGATTTGAAAGAGCTCCTGGGCCGACTTTCCGATCTGGTCAGCGAGTTCGAGAGCACGCTGTCGCTCAACCGAGAGATTCATCGCCTCGGAAGAAGGTGCATTTGCGCCGAACTCACGATCCGTTAGCCGCTTACAGGATTCTCGAAGCTCAGAGATGACAACGTCCAGTTTCGCCAAAGGGGGCTGTTCTTCTTCGAGATATGCCGAATCTTTGAGTTTTTGGTGTTCGAGGGCAATTTGAGTGCTGGCTTCATTCCAACGGGCGCGAAACGCGGGGATCAGTCGGATGTCCGTTGGGAACTCTGCTGTCAGACGCCAGACTGCGATTTGCAATGCTTCGGCGGCACGAACCGAGCTCACGTTTTCCACAACGATTCGCTGACTCGAGCGCTGCACCCACAACACGTACTGAGTCGTTCCAATGCTCATCGCGATCCAGATCGCGAGGATGCAAAGGATTGGAACAAGGATATGCAACAGCATTGATTTGGATTTGGGCGTTTTCATCATTCGCTTTCCTGAAATCAGCACCGTCAAAACGCGAGTGGAAATCTTTTTTCCGTTAAAGGCAAGATGATTTCGTTTTTCACAATATTGAGCGCGTACGTGCATTATTCATAAAACACTGGTAGAAAGTCTATTCCGTCTTTTCACACAGGGGTCTTCAATGATTCAATTCTCAGAATTCAGGTTCGAAAGACTCGATATGGCACATTGAATGCCAGACTTCGTTCTCAGCTCGCCCCAATTCGATCTTAACACCATTCTCGAAGATTCCCGATTGTTTTAACTGCCATCGACGGGGTCGCATCCGAATGGTACGAATCGGCTTGTGAATCTGCACATTGATGATGGAATATGGAAAAATGGAATTCTCTGAATTTGTGGCTGACCTGGAGCGTTTATTCGAGCTTTCGCCGGGAAGCTTGAAGCTTTCCTCCGTGATTGAAGAGACTCCGGGCTGGGGATCGCTCAAGTTTCTCTGCCTGATTGGCATGATTGACGACCAGTACGGCGTGACCTTGAAGCCAAAGCAAATTCATCAATGCACGACGTTTGCCGATTTGTATGCGTTGGTGAATTCCTTTCCGAAGGCATAGCCGATCAAACATCATCCTCTGTTATTGCCGTACAACTACCTTTCGACTTTACGGATGTTTTGATGTCACTCAACCGCCGTGATTTTGTCGTCTCAGGCCTTTCGGCTCTCACCCTGCCCGGCATTTGTCGTTCAGTGCAGGGAGCGGACAACGAAGATCCCTTCCCGATTGTGGATACGCATACTCACTTCTACGACCCGACACGGCCACAAGGTGTTCCCTGGCCATCGAAGGACGATCCCCTGCTCTATCGGCCCGTCCTTCCCAGGGAATTTCAGACGCTGACAAAACCGTTCGGAGTCACTGGTACCGTCATCGTCGAAGCAAGCTCATGGGTGGACGACAACGAATGGCTACTCGATCTGGCGAAGAATGATCGGTTCGTCTTGGGCGTCGTAGGAAATCTGTCGCCGGGAACGGATTTGTTTGCCAGGCAATTGGCTCGATTCGCAAAGAACCCGGTCTATCGTGGAATCCGAGTCAACGCCGACGTTGTCAACAAGGGGTTGGATCGTCCTGAATTTCTGTCCGATTTGAAAAAGCTGATCGACGCAGATCTGGAGCTTGACGTGAACGGCGGGCCAGAAATGTTGCAGATTGTCGATCGCCTGGCGGACCGGTTGCCAGACCTCCGGATCGTGATCAATCACCTCTCGAATGTGAAGATCGACGGAAAGGAGCCACCCGCCACCTGGCAGGTCGATCTTAAGGCGTGTGCCACACATCCAAAAGTCTTTCTCAAAGTCTC
Organism: Schlesneria sp.; assembly: GCA_037142165.1. Taxonomy (GTDB): domain Bacteria; phylum Planctomycetota; class Planctomycetia; order Planctomycetales; family Planctomycetaceae; genus Schlesneria. The sequence goes on from JBAXBD010000890.1 coordinate 2,103, forward strand.
GGCACTCATCGAGAGTGCTCGCACAGACCAACGCCCTGCCCCATCTGATACCTCGTTCTATCACCCGATCTTGAATGCTGCCTGGAAAACATTCGGAGAAGACCGTCTGATCTACGGCAGCAACTGGCCAGTCAGCGACAACGCTGGACCTTACAAACTGGTCTTCCAAATCGTGTCCGAATTTTTCCGTGATCACGGACGCGTTGCATCAGAAAAGTTTTTCGCCCGCAACGCCGAGGCCGCCTACAAGTGGCCCGCCTGATCGAACAAGTGCCGTAGGCTGCGGTCGAGTCTTCGAGGCCCACCAAAAACAACATCACGATTCGGAAGTGAAAAAACGATTGATATGATTTTCTCGTCGCGTCGGCGTCGATCACTCCTG
>JBAXBD010000891.1:0-2477 GCA_037142165.1 Schlesneria sp.
ACCTAATCGTGCTTGATTCCTGCGGTGGCACGGACCATCCAGATGCCAGCGATCAGCAGTACGACACCGAACGCGCCAAGCATCGTAGAGACAGTCGACTCAGGAAGTCCAGTTTGGCCGGTTGTTTGTTGAACGAGATCGTTATTCACAATTGCATCGGCCGTTTGCAGATCGTCATCCCATGATTCGGATTCATCAGGTGTTTCCGCTTCCGTTTTCACAACAAAGTCAGCAGTTGCTGCGGTTGATTCCGGAGAGGAATCCGAATCGTATTCCGAGGCTTCAATCGAGTCTCGATTCATTTCTGAGCGAAGATATTTTTGGACGCCGTGCTGAGTTCGAGTAAACGCCGTTTGTTCAATCGGATTGGCCCTTGGTGGCAGCGGTGCTTTACGCGGGTTTTCGGTCTGGGGCGTAGCAGGTCTCCAGGTTCCTTCATAGGTAGGGACTGCGGCATTATCCCAGAGTGATCCTCGGATTTCACGACGCGCAACTGAGCGACTCTCTTCGGATTGCCTGACGCTGTCGGCAGCCGGTGACTCGCCAATGAATTCTACTGCCTTCTGAATCTCTGAGTGTCGTGCGGAATTGTGGCGAATCCCCGTGGAAGCGTGGTCAATAAAAGACTTGTCGTTATCACTTTGCGTGCGGCGAATATCGACCTTCGCCGTACCCGTTTTAAGGTCATTGTTACGAATGAAATCGTCGGTCGTCGTGGGTGAGGCTTCTTTTGCAGGTCTCCAGTGGATAATCGAAGTTCGCCCGACGACCGGCTCACGCGTTGTGCGGGCAACGACTGGAGTGAGCAGCGGTAGCACACTATAGGTATTCCGAAGCTTCAACGTACGCCGAATACGGAAAGGTGAAAGTGTTTTCGATGGGGCAAATTGATGCTCTTCACCAGGTTCAGCGGATTCGTCCTTCGAATTCGTCGGCTCTGTCTCAGGCTCGCGCGGATCAGGTGACGACGACGCATCTGTCGCCTGTCTCAAATCCCTGACTTGAATGACAGGAAATTCGTCATCAAGACGATCTGCAAGAGGCTGTATTTCTTGTTCCCTTGAAGTCCCGTCGGTCTCGCTTGCGGCCGTTGTGACATCTGAGGTGGCTTCGAACGTTCCCACACGACTTGTCGAATTGATTGAAACCGTCGGCAGATGCTCGATATTTTGATCGCGATCTCGATAGCGATACCGCAACTTGACCACTTGTGAGCTGTTAGTGTTCGTCGATTCCAATTCATCGATTGAAGTCGATGAGATCAGCGTTAAATCATCTGAATCACGAGTTGCATCGGCGCTATCGCTTTGAATAACTTCGTTTGATGTTGCGGCGATTTTGGGAGATGAACGAATATCCTGCGGGACATGCTTTTGACGAGGTTCATCCTCGACAAACGGTTCAAAAGGGGGTTCTTCGTTTGACGCAACCGTTTTGCTCGGACGTGTCGCCTTGCTCTTCGTCGCTATCGGCTCAGCGGATCGTTCCGATGGAGAAGGAAAATCGACAGGCTCTGAATCAGAAGCGCTGCGAGATGCCGTTCTTGTGGTGATTGGAGACGTTTCATCGGGTCGAGCTTTTGTTCGCGAAGGACTTGATGCGCTGTTACTGCTTGACGCGAAAGCTCTGCCAGATTTGCCATCACTCAAGGCATGACTTGTTAGCGGCTCAGTCACGACAGGGGATTTCACGCCCGAGGGACGAGCGGACTTATCCTTCGCGGATGATTCCTTGGAAGAACTTGAAGCGATCGCAGTCTCGTTCGACGTCCGCGATTTCGCCCGCTTGAGGCTCAGCTCAGCCGTCTGCTTCTTTATGCGAAGCTCCTTGACGTAGTCCGAGATGGCTGACGAAGAAATATCGGGTGGAATTTTTACGAGGCTCGAAGATTCTTCAGCGATCTTGGCAGCACGCTCGGCGAGGTTGATCGCTTGAACCAATTCCCCTTTTTTCTCATGCCGATTGGCTTCCTTCAAGAGATTGCGGATCGCCTTATCGAAACCGTCATTCGCTCGTGGTTCATTTGGCTCGGCAGAAACCGTGGCCTTTTTAGACGCAAACCATTCCGCTCGAAGGCTTTTCATTCCGCCAGCAAGGATTGAAACGGACGCAAGTCCCGCCAACGCCGCGAACTGCATTCGGCGAGGCCATGACGCATTAATCGCGCGAAAAATCACCATTCGCAAATCCTTTGGCGAACTCGAACGACGTGGAATGCTTTTCAACACACCAGACAATCATCGGATCGGTTACGCCGAACGATCGGCTTCACACGGTTAGGAGGACTCTATCGACTTTACGGACAAGTTAGTCGCCCGGTGCCGCGCAAATTACCCATGCTATCGCGTCACGCGATTCATATTGATTGGTATTAATTATCGAGCCGCACGTCGACGCTCGCGCTGTGAGCGGTCAATCCTTCAACCGCTGCGATTCGACGAATATCGTCGGCAGCGTCGTCGAGAGCGTCGTGGTTG
>JBAXBD010000892.1:0-2473 GCA_037142165.1 Schlesneria sp.
CTCCATAGTTGCGCAAGAATCCCATAGTTGCTCAACGTTTTTAAAAAGAAATTTGACCACAGATGACGCCGGGGGGGCAGATCAACGTGGACTTTTGCGATTTACGGGACTTATGTGAATGGTGCTGAGCCATCAATTTGTCCACTCTCGAGTGTGGAAGCCGGGTGCTGGCTCCGTGTGGTTCGCCCTCCCGAATCGATTGCTGGATGGGTGCGACACCATTACCGAAGGACAATTTGGGAGGGTTCACTGCTGACAGAATCTTTAGAAACTGCTAAACCTTTGGTCGGCATACATTAACGTGCGGACCTTAAGGCTCGGTGGCGCGAACGGTCTGAGGCTGATACACGGATTCAAGTTCGTGAATCTGCCTGCTTGAAGATGAAAAACATCGACGGTTCTGCGGGACCGTTTAACGGAGTGATTTCGGATGGGTGTTCCTGTTTCGCAGATGTGGACAGTGGCAAGTTACGTCATTGGGAAAAAGCTTCGTGGCGTGAAACGCTATCCGCTGGTGTTGATGCTCGAACCGTTGTTCCGCTGCAACCTGGCTTGTGCCGGATGCGGAAAGATTCAGTACCCAGCAGACATTCTTCGTCGTCACCTGACACCGGAACAATGTTTCAAAGCGGTTGACGAATGCGGTGCTCCGATGGTTTCCATCCCCGGCGGTGAGCCATTGCTGCATCCGCAAATCGGCGAAATCGTGGCGGGGCTGGTGGCTCGCAAGAAATATGTCTACCTCTGCACGAACGCCATCCTTCTCGAAAAACATATCGATCAATTCAAACCTTCAAAGTACCTTTCCTTCTCGATCCATCTCGATGGACCGAAGGAAGAGCATGACTTTGCGGTTTGCCGTGAGGGTGTTTACGACGTCGCCATCAGTGCGATCAAGACCGCCGTTGCCAAAGGGTTTCGCGTCACGACGAATACGACCGTCTACAACAACGCCGATCCTGAATCGATGCGGGAAATGTTCGACAATATGATGGGCCTGGGTGTCGAAGGGATGATGATCTCTCCCGGCTATCAATACGAAAAAGCACCTCTTCAGGAACTGTTTCTACAACGCAATCAGACGACGAATCTTTTCAAGCGGATTGTCGGGAACGCGAAACGAAGCTGGAAGTTCAATCTTTCGCCGTTGTTTGTCGAGTTTCTCAAGGGGAACTGGGATCTGGAATGCACTCCTTGGGGCATGCCTGCCTACAACCTGTTTGGCTGGCAAAAGCCGTGCTATCTGTTGAACGAAGGCTATTGCGAAACGTTCCAGGAATTACTCGATACGACGGACTGGTCTCAGTATGGACGAGCAAGCGGGAACACCAAGTGTGCGGACTGCATGGTCCATTGCGGATATGAGGCAACGGCCGTCGACGACACGTTTGGGTCGCTTAAAGCGTTTTCGAAGGTTGTGCAACTGACGCTGTTTGGTGCTGGTCGCGAGACGCTTCCTCCGAAGGAACCGGGTTCGTCAGACGGCGGACCAGATGTCGAACCTGTTTCTGACGACGAACGAATTCGTAATGTCCAACTGCCAGTTCTGAGTTCCTGATGTCGCGTGAGCCACTGCTGCACATCGTGTTGTTTCAGCCGGAAATCCCGCCGAATACCGGTAATATCGGTCGGACGTGCGTGGCGGTCGGTGCCAAACTGTGGTTGATTCGGCCGCTCGGCTTCAGCCTGGACGAGAGCCAGCTTCGCCGGGCGGGGCTGGATTACTGGCCATTTCTCGATTACGAAGTGGTCGAAAGCTGGAATGATCTGCTCAGCCGACTACCCGGCCGGACAATCTGGTGCATCGAGAACCCCGCTGCTCGAACGGTTTGGGAAGCGAGTTTTTCACCTGGAGATATCCTGCTTTTTGGCCGCGAGACCAACGGCCTGCCCGCCAGTATTGTCGATCAATATCGTAGCCACACCCTGCAATTTCCGATGTACCCCGAAGTTCGCAGCCTCAATCTGGCCAATACCGTTTGTGCCGTTGTTTACGAAGCCGTACGGCAATTCGGCGGTATCCCCGCGAACTGATTACGGTCTCGAAAGGATTCAAAGAGACTTCTTGACCCGCCACTGGACACTCCTAGAGTGAATATGTGGGCGAAAGAATCAGGTGCCGGAATTGTGATGGCCCCGCTTTGATCATCAAGCGGATTGAACCGGACACGACGGCACGGTCGGCGGCGCCCTCAATGACTGGCAGTGAAAGAGGTACAACGATGTTTCATTTGAAGTCGGCAAAATGGGTCTTGTCGCTGGCATGCATCGCTGGCGTGGCGGCGAGCGGTGTGGCGATGGTGTCGGAGCTGTGATTGACGGTGATGACTGCGGTGGCGGGCAAAGTGAGGGACGTGCCGCCGGAGAGAACGATCGCGCCGGATCCGGAGGCAAAGGTGATGTTGCTGGAACTTAACGTCCCGCTCATCGTCACGGTGCCGGCCCCAAGGCCGGTGGCGCCGTTGCCGAAGTT
>JBAXBD010000893.1:0-2450 GCA_037142165.1 Schlesneria sp.
ATGTCAACAGGGTTTGGATCTTGGAATTTGAATGCGTTTTCGTTGCCAGTGTCGCCATCATGTTCGTCGTAACCGTGCTGCCCGGGACCGCCGCCACTAATGTGCCACTTGCCATAGTGTGCGGTCGCGTAACCGGCCTTTTGCAGCAGTTCTGCAAACGTGATTTCAGAGGCCGAGATACTTTTGACGAGACGAGGTTCAATCAACTTGTGTCCCTCTTCCGGAGGTGCCGCCTTCGTCCAATGCAGCTTTGCCGGACTCTTACCTGTCAGCAGGCTGGCACGCGTCGGTGAACAGACAGAGGCTGGAGCGTACGCAGCGGAAAACCGCATCCCTTGAGCCGCCAGCTTCTCCAGATTGGGCGTGTGAAAATAGTCTCCTTTTGATCCGGGAATATCAGGGTGCATCGCGACCGACAAACCGTTCCACCCCTGATCGTCAGCAAGCATGAACACAATGTTTGGTCGCTCTGCTTTTTCCGCGGCGAGAACCGGCGGCTGGATGCAGTCAACCATGGCGACCAAGACAGTCACGGCCGTTTGTGCAAGGAACAATCGTCGCATCAACGAATTCATACTTCCCTCCGCTAGTCATTATTTTTGTGGCAGCTCGCCGTGAGCAGATGTTTCGAGTCACGACACACATGACGTATCTGCTTTATCATTCGTGCATCACTTTTTCGGTTTCTTAGGTGGACCATCGGGGACAACGTTGTTGAGGTTTGAGAAATCGGGACGAGTTTTCCCGTCCGGAGGAGACTTCACTACGTGGCGAAAAATGACTGTGTTGTCGAGTTCGATGTCGTCTGACCAGATAAACTTCGCGCCCTTGAAGTCGTGCTCAAAAAATGGCTGCTTGGGGCCGACCTGCTCTTCAGTGTATTCCTTCGCCTGACCCCACGTGCTGTCGTCGAAATCCACCGCGAACCAGTTCTCGGGAATCGGGATGTTCTCGACGCGTGGGTTCTTCGTATCGTGGTCAATAGGGCCCCACGAAAACTTCCTTGCCTTCCAGTTCGCATTCGTGACGGTTCCGTCACCGAACTTCAAGATGAAACCAGCGTCGCCAATCTGGGTGTTGGCGTATTCCATTCCCGTTTTGGGGTCGGCATTATCTTTTGCCATGACCGCGATGGTCATCGGATAGCTCGGCAGAATGTCGACGGAGACGACGTTATGCGGAATAAACTTGATGGAATCGACCGCCACCAGCTCGCCGTTGATATAAAGAATGAACCAATTGTCCGCATAGATATTTGCTTTGACTGTGTCACCCATCTGAGGCTTGCGAAGTTTTCCGCCACCCGATGGTGCAGGCCGATCATCTGGACGTTGGGCCCACGAGAACAATGCCGCTCCGAAAATTAATCCGCACACAGATGCCAGTTGAATGAATCTTCTCATTATGGGTTACTCCTCAATTTCAACAATACGATCATCAGCATGATGCGATTCGTGGTCAAAAAACGACTCGCCGAGCTGTTCTCCTTCTCCAACGAGCGTCATGCGCAAGGTCAGACGCAGGGGGCCGTATGGCATCTCTACGAAACGCATTTGCCGAATCAGACCACTCCGCACCGAGTACGTGATTTCGACTCGTTTGGGGCCTCTGTAAGAGCGATTCTTCACTGCGACGAGCAGTCGGCTCGGTTCCTCATCAAGACCGGATTTGTCCTCCTGCTCTTCGACTGGCAGTAGTTGCACTTCATATGCTTCGCGTAACCGTTCCAATCCATCGTGAATATTGATGAGCGGCATCGAATGTTCATGTCCAGGCACGTCATGGCTGAATCGAGCCAGATCCGGGCTCAAGCGAACAGGTCCATCAGGTCGCACTGCCCAACTTGCCTGACCATTGCAACCGGTGATGAACGGCAAGCCTTCTTGCGTCATTCGCACCAGGACAAACTGATCACCTCCGCGCACGTGCAGAACGGCTCCGTCCATCGGTGGCTTGGGTGGGCGACCTTGATCGTGCGATGCAGTCCCCTGACCACGCCGCTGGGGCGACATTTCTTCTTCAACCGTTATTCGATACGTGCGATCGCCGGGTTTCGTGGTGACTGCAATGATACGATTGAGTTCCGTCACCGCTGCAGAAGCCGTTGTGTGGCCAGGCATGTGCCAGAGGAATATGGTTCCGAGAATCAGGCTGCATGCGCTGGCAGCCGTCACGCCGAACCACTTCACCATTCCTGCAACAACTTTTGTTGATTTCGCTTTATCACTGACAGCCGGTCCGTCCGCCACGAGATCGACAAGTGCTGTCAATGACTCGCCGCCAAGCTCGTCGTTCAGCAAAGAGTCGAGCAGCATCTGATCAACGACATGCTCAAGGTTTCTGGTGTCAGCCTGAATGAGGCGATTCAATTCATGAGATTCCTCCTTCGTCAATTGGCCGTCGATCAATTGCGAAACAAGCAGTGTTGTTCGTTCGGAAGGATGTTTGAT
>JBAXBD010000894.1:0-2450 GCA_037142165.1 Schlesneria sp.
TCACTGACGGGTTCGGCGGGTCCGAGCGAAACGCTGCGGTTCGCCATCACGACGGCGTCATGTGGAGCGGTCCTGGTCGACCGACTGGCTGAACGAAGATCGTCTTGAACGCTCGCAGGCTGCCCCAGCGTCAGCGTTTCACGATTCGGTGCGCCTGATTCTGCCGTCATTGCCGGAGATTTTTTCTCGCGTCGGAAAAACGCGGACCAGTTGCGGTTCTTACGTGTTAAGACTTTCAATTCTTTTTCGGGCGAGCTCGAAACGATGTCAGCAGGTGAGGGAGCTTCGGTTGCTGACATGGTTTGTTCTGGCTCATCAGAATCTTCCGAACCAGGTTGATTGGCGAGTCGAATCTCCTCCAGTTGGCCATCGATTCGTCGGATCAGATCGATCGGTCGATCCTCGTCGGGTGAATAATCAAGTTGAGCGGCGTCCCCTAGCTGTTGTGCCAGCATCGCCGATTCCCGAGCTTGTTGAAGTTGACCAGTTTCGATCAGACGATTGGCTCGTGAGAGAAGCGAGTCAACCCGGAATCGCTCCTCCAGCATCGTGACGCTTCGTTGAGGCAGCGATTGAGCCTGAAGAGCATCATCAGAAAGTGCTGCATTCAGTCGTTCTAATGGCGAATCCGCACGTTCGGCTTCATTGTCGAAGGGATTGGAATTCGGTTCAGGAATGTCGGCGGTCTCGAATGCTGGCATTGCTTCATTCGGCCGGTTTTCGGGTCGAATGAAACGGGGCGATAATCGAGATAGCTGTGGTCTTGTTCTTGTCTCTGATGCGGCCAGGCCTTCGGCAGCTTCTGCCTGTCCTGTTTTTTCGCTCTTAATCGCGACGTTGGCGGCGACGGCAGGTTCGGCGATTTTTTCTTTCTTCGCCGTCGCTGACTGCGAATCTTTGTTTGACCAACGAACGGGCGGCACCTGTTGCCAAAGCGATTTCATCGATGGTCTTGCCGACGAGCAGCCAATTTCACTGACAAGCACGAAGAACAGGACCAGGATATTTATCGCTCGACAATGATGAAAGGGAGGAACCGTGATGGATGTCGAATGATCTGACAAAGCAACTCGTCCGATGAAGCTTGCGCGAACGGAGAATCAATGATTAGTATCGACCACAACAACTTTTTGGTTGAAAGAAAAAAGAATCAAGAATCAGTCAGGCATCACGAATCCGCAAATTTTGCCGAATTCGCGTCGAACTGACAATTTGCGCGGCGCACGCGTGACGCCGCTGGAAGGCTCGATTAAACTCCGCTGCCGCGCAGCAACTTCTGCCGGACGCCTCGAAGATGCGTGTGCTTCATTCCCTTGAAAATCGCAATGATTCATGACTTCACGTGATGCGATCCTGGCGGCTGTCCGTCGACAATTGCCGCAATCATCCCCCTTGCCTGATCTCGACGGTCGGTGGATTTCCTACACCGATCCCGTCGCTCAATTTTCCTCCGTTCTCGAAATGATCGGTGGCCGGTGTATTCGAGTCGCTTCGGATGGGGAAATTGCAGGCGAATTGGAAACACTTCCTCAGTTCACTTCCGCGAAACAAGTGATGTCGCTTGTTCCGTCCGCGTTGACTGGCACGGTGACGATGGATCAGATTGACGATCCGCATCAGCTATTTGACGTTGATTTTGCCGTCTTGCCCGGTGGTGTTGCGGTTGCTGAAAACGCCGCCGTCTGGGTTAGCGACATGCACGTCAAACATCGAGTGATTTACTTCCTTTGCCAGCATCTGGCATTGGTGGTTCAACTGAGCGATCTGGTTCACAATATGTATCAGGCATACGAGCGATTGAACGTGACCGCTTCACCTTATGGTGGCTTCATCGCCGGGCCATCGAAAACAGCCGACATCGAACAATCGCTGGTGATCGGGGCACATGGACCTCGTTCGATGACCGTCTTCATCGTTGGATAATCCCTCGCCAGAATCGCGAAAAGGAATTTCATTGACTGATCACACCGCGACCGATCACGAAGAAAGTGGGCCGCTGACGCTGTGGGATGCCGTCAGCCTGGTGATTGGGATTGTCATCGGGAGTACGATTTATAAGACCCCGGGAACAATTTGCAGCAATGTTTCGGGTCCGGGATTTGTCATTGTATTGTGGATCATGTGCGGTGGTCTCTCGTTCGTCGGTGCGCTGTGTTACGCTGAATTAGCAACGACCTATTCTCGATCCGGCGGTGAATACAACTATTTGACGCGTGCCTTTGGATCGTGGGCCGGATTCCTGTTTGGCTGGTCGCAATTGGCCATCATTCAGACGGGGAGCATCGGTGCCCTGTCGTATGTCTTTGCCGAATATGCTGCCGATGTCGTGCAGGCTCCCAGATCGTCGGTTGTCTGGTTTGCGCTGGGGGCAGTTACCGTTCTGACGCTGCTGAACATGCTCGGGGTTCACTCGGGAAGGCATACGGAAAAGGCACTCGTCATTGCTGAAC
>JBAXBD010000895.1:0-2442 GCA_037142165.1 Schlesneria sp.
GTCTGACCGTCGCCCGAGATTTGCTCGCTGACTCCGGTTCAATCTTCGTGCAGATCGGCGACGAGAACGTGCACCGCGTCAAGGGCCTCATGGACGAGGTCGTCGGCGAAGACGTCAGCGGCGTCGACTTCGGCTTCAGCGTCGGCGCCACAGAGATCCAGAAGGGACTGTTGGCAAGCGGGCCGGTGGGAAACATCAAAACCTGAAGACCGACCAGAGCAAACAAGGGTACGAAGATGTATCCAATTAATAATAAAGCGGTCAACCCAGACGCATCGCGGCTTCGACGTGACAATACGGAGCAAAGCAGCCCTGCATTCGCAAGCAACATCGTGTAACTCAGCAGCGCGGCATAGGCGGAGTAGATCTGATCGGGCATCAAGCCCCCCAGCGTGATTGCCAGCAGCGTAAATGGGTATTGAATGGCCAGCAGTAAAAAGATTTGGAATAATCGTGTTGTCGATTTTCCCAACAGGATGCCCAGCGGGCTGATTCCCGCCATCGTCATCAGCCCCAGCGTATCTTCTTCCTTCTCTTCAGAAATCGCGCTGGAAAAATAACTGACTCCGAGCAGCGAGACAAAGATGGCATTCAGATAAATCACGCTGCGAAAAAACTCGCGGCCGGGTGCCCCGAAGTAAACGCTTTGCTCCTGAGCAAACCAGAGTGCCACATAGATCACCAGCAAAAGAAACAGCCACGAGAGGTGGACCCACACCGACCTTGTATCGCCGCGAAGCGACCGAAAGAACAATGCGAAGATACCACGCAACATGATCGATGATCCTGGAAGCCCGGTGCTTGTTGCCATTCAATGCGAAACTAAAGTTAAGACATTAACATCTAATCGTTCCGCACTCTACCCCTTTGTAATGACCTCATCCAGATTCAAGATCAAACTCATTACCGACGTCCACGCGGCGAGATCGATTTCACCGATGGTTTCATCACGGACAGAATCTCCAATCGAGATCAGTGACTTGGCCCCAGCAGCGTCTTGCTGATAGTGGGAAAGTCGCTGCTGGAATGTTTTGAGCAGCACCTGAGTCTCTTGTGCCGAGGGCTTTCGTGACATGGCGAGTCGGAAGGCAAAAGTGAGGCGAGATTCGGCGGTCGAACCCCCTTCTTGAATCACGCGTTCGGCCAGTCGACGAGACGCCTCAATGTATGTCGGGTCGTTCAGCAAAACGAGAGCTTGCAGTGGTGTATTTGTCCGAGATCGACGAGCCGTACAGACCTCGCGTTCGGGGGCGTCGAACGTGTTCAACCCAGGGGGCGGACAGGTTCGTTTCCAGAAGGTATACATGCTTCGGCGATAAAGACCTTCTCCCGTGTCCTGTTTGTAAACGGTTCCCTCGTAGTCGGCTCCGACCGCCACGTCGTCCCATAAACCTGCCGGCTGGTAAGGGGACACGCTTGGTCCGCCGGTTCGATCGCTCAACAGCCCGGCCAGTGCAAGTGCATTATCGCGGATCATTTCGGCCTGTAGCCGAAATCGCGGACCGCGAGCCAGCAGTTTGTTTGCCGGATCTCGTTCGTGCAATTCCCGCGAAGCTCGCGAAGACTGGCGATACGTCGCCGAACAGACCATCTGTCGGTGCAGCCGTTTTGTATCCCAACTTGATCGTGAACGTCCTGAATCCGTTTGACCGTCAGGAAGCCCTGCGTACTCTGCTGCAAGCCAGTTGAGCAGATCCAGGTTCACTGGCCATTGTCCCTGCGAACCAAAATCTTCCACGGTCTCGACCAGACCGTTCCCAAAGAACTGCATCCAGGCACGGTTGACTGCAACCCGCGCGGTCAACGGATGTTCTGGCAACAATAGCCACTGGGCCAACCCCAGTCGATTTCGTGGTGAGTCGTCGGGAAAACGTGGCAGACTGGCGGGAACGTCGGCTTTCACCTCGTCGCCCGGTGCATCGTACTGACCTCGCTTCAGGAAAAAGGTAGTACGTGGCTGAGGCATTTCCTGCATCACCATCGCCGACGGAACCGACTTTTCCAGTTCGGTTCGCTGTTTTTCCAGTTCGGCACGTGCAGCGGTCATCGTTTGGAAATCGGGATCGAATCGCTTGAGATAGGCTTTGACAATCGTCAAATTCTGTTCGGCGTTACGCTGCTCCGGTGCGATCGCCAGCAGGTCGGGCAAACTGTCTGACGCGGCAATCGCCTGAACTTCCTCGGGTGTCAGTTCGCAGTCATAAATGCGAACATCGTCGATCATCCCTTTGAACGGTGCACCCGATGTCCGACGTCCAATCCGCAATGGTTTCGTCGTGATCGTCGTCGCCGTCAGAAGGTTGTTCGTGATTTCAACCTCTTGCCTTTGACCGTCCACATACAGCTTCAACCCTTCGCCCTTCGACGAGCCGTCGTATGTTGCGAAGACATGCTTCCATTGATTAATCGGGACCTCGGTTCGTGACACAACGTGCAGGGCTT
>JBAXBD010000896.1:0-2441 GCA_037142165.1 Schlesneria sp.
CATTGAAGCCATCAGCCACCTGACGCAAGGGCTGAAGATTTTGCAGGCGCTTCCAGAGTCGGCTCAGCGAGACCAGTTGGAACTCGCGTTTCAAACTGCACTTTCTCCTGTATTGATGGCGGCGCGCGGTTGGTCGGCTCCTGAAGTGGGGACGGCCATCGAGCGAGCGCAACAACTCTGTTCCAAATACGGCACCTTGGAAGATCAGTTTTTTGTGATGTGGGGGCTTTGGGGCTGGCGAGTCATTCGTGCGGACATGGATATTTGCGAAGGTATCGCACATGACATCATGAAACTGGTGGAAACATCGACAGAAGGCAAAGAATTGTTGCCTGAAGCGTATTGGGTTGTCGGTTGCACGGCCTATTATAAAGGCGATTTCACAAACGGATTAAAGCTGCTCGAACAAGGTCGTGCACTCACCGATCCGGAAAAAGAACGGGGTTACGCATTAAAGACGGGTCAGCATTGCAGTTCCATGTGCAGCAGCCATACAGGACTGGCTCTGTGGCAATTGGGTTTTCCGGCCCAAGCCCAGCAGCGAGCTGACGAGTCAATTCGGCTGGCAAAAGAAGCAGGCCATCCGTTCAGCTACGCAATGTCCTTGTTTTTTGGTCGCCAGGTTCTGCAGTTCTGCGGACGTGATCTGGATGCCTTGGATCGAATTGAAGAGGAATACAAGATTTGCCACGAGCAAGGATTTCTCTTTTTTGAAGTCCACGCCATTTTTGGCCGAGGGGATTTACTGCTGCGGGAAGGGAATGTTGTTGAAGCCCGTGAGTTGTTTAATCAGGGGCTGGCAATGCTCAGCGGTGCCGGTGCAAATTTGTCGATGGATCATCCGTATCGAAATATTGCTGAAGCGTACCTGTTGGCAGGACTTCCAAACGATGCTCAAGAATGGCTCGACCGCGGTTTTGATCTTGTTGAAAAGCATCATGAACGCGGAATGGAAAGCGAGTTTTTGCGATTGAAAGGCAAATTGGCACTTGCATCTGGTGACGAGAAGGGTGCCGAAGCCTGTTATCAAAGTGCTCTCGAAGTGGCCCGACTGCAACATGCCAGGTCATGGGAATTGAGAACCATGATCAGTTTTGCAGAATTGATGCAGCGCCAGCAACGATTGAGCGAAGGTCGACTGATGCTGGAATCGGTCTACAACTTCTTCACCGAGGGTTTTGATACGGTGGATCTTCTCAGGGCGAAAGCCTTGCTGCGGGAACTGGAATCAGAGAGATGAGACTGGCAAGATTCTCGACCAGGAAGTTTGTTAATAATGAGTGACTCAAGCCGCAGGTTGGGCAAACACGCGATCGTCATCGGAGGGAGCATCGGCGGGCTGTTGACTGCTCGTGTGCTCCGTGAACACTTCGAGCAAGTCACGATCATTGAACGCGATTCGTTTTCTACGAATTACGAGCCACGAAAAGGTGTTCCCCAAGGACGAAATGTCCACGTCATTTTCGGTGGCGGGGTGCGGGTCATCAACCGACTTTTCCCCGGTTTTTTTGACGAGCTTGCCAAAACCGGATCAGTCGTTTGCGATTTTTCCAAAGACTTATGCTGGTATCACGGTGGCGTATGGAAGGCCAGGCCCGCATCAGATTTAGTCTCTTACTGGCAAAGTCGACCGTTTTTGGAATCGAACTTACTTCGTCGAATCAAAAGCGATACCGATATTCGGATTCTGGAAAAGTGCGCTGTCACGGGATTTCTCTCTTCCCCCGATAAATCTCGAATCACCGGCGTCGAAATTCGTGGTCCCGAGGAAATCGGCGACGCGGAAAAGGTAGCGGCTGACCTGGTCGTTGATGCGGGTGGACGAGGAAGTCAGACGCCCATTTGGCTTGAAGCGATGGGTTATCAACGGCCTGTCGAAACGACCGTTGAAGTGAATATTGGATATGCCAGCCGAATGTATGAACCAAACCAGGATGCCACACGTGACTGGCAAATCATGGCGCTCTATGGAACTCCGCCAAACAGCAAACGGACGGGCTATATTTTTCCGATCGAAGGGGGACGGTGGCTGGTCAGCCAGGTCGGTTTCTTGAAGGACTTTCCCCCCGATGATGACGAAGGCTATCTTGAATTCGCCAAGTCGTTGGAGTTGTCCGACTTTTACGAAGCAATCAAGGATGCAAAGCCGCTCACGCCGATCACCACTTTCAAGTTTCCAGCGAATCGTTGGCGACGATACGACCACCTCTCACGCTTTCCCGCGGGATTACTCGTCATCGGAGACGCGATTTCGACGTTCAATCCGGTTTACGGGCAGGGGATGAGTGTTTGTTCACTCGAAGTTGACGAGCTTCGTCAACTTCGAGTGAAATGTCAGGGAAGATTGTCGATTCCGGATGATCTGGCGAAAAAGTTTTTTCAAAAAACGGCGAAGATCATCGAAACGCCGTGGATGCTGGCGACGCAATCTGATTTTCTTT
>JBAXBD010000897.1:0-2439 GCA_037142165.1 Schlesneria sp.
TCCAGATTGATTGTCAACTCTGGTGCATGTTTGTGTTTCTGAATGGGAGTTTTATAGAAATGGTACGTTCGTTTTTGTTTACGGCGGCTGCGCTGCTCGCTTGCACTTCGCTTGCGTCGGCCGGCTTGGTTAACCCAGGGTTCGAATATGGTCAGGCCCCTGGCACCGTCGGCTTCCATAACGACGCGTCGATCAATCCTGCCGGTGGCTGGTTCACGACCGAATCCGACCATCAAATTGAAGTTTGGGGCAGTGGATTCAATGGCGTTGCTGCGTATCAAGGCAACAATTTTGTCGAATTGAACGCATACGCTGTCGGAACTCTTTACCAAAACGCTAATGGTATCCAGACCGGCGACACCGTCGATTACCACTTCGCTCACCGCGGACGTGCGGGCGTCGACACGATGCAACTCAACATCAAGGACATCACAACCGGCGGCACCGTACTCTTCAGCAACAATTACTCTGACGGCACCACAGCGTGGGGCTTTTACTCGGGTTCGTTCACGGTTGGTGCTGGCGTTGCCGCCACCGACGTGATCGAATTCTCCTATATTTCGATCAGTTCAGTCGGTGGGGCTACGTTTGGCAACTTCCTTGATGACGCTGACTTCGGTATCGGCGTGAACTCCGGACCCTCAAGTGTTCCTGAACCTTCGACAGTTGCGATGAGCGTTATCGGTGCCATTGCACTGCTTGGTGCGAAATTTCGTCGTCGCAAAGTCGTGGCCTGATTGATTCTTCAATAAAGAATCTTCTCAATCTCGCGTGAGACAAATCCTCGAACGGTTCGGGCAAGTAACTTTGCCCGAACCGTTTGCTTTTTCTGCCTTGCGGAAATCTGTCGCCGCTAGACACACCGCTTCGCGGCGGTCTAACGAAACGACGAGATCATTGGTCATTTGGGACACAGCCCCCAGGTCGGAATCATCGATTACGGCACCAACGCAGTGACGGACTATTTGCAAGGAACTTTTTACCCCGGGCGGCCGCATTGACCCGTCAATTACCAGCAACACCGCGACGATGATCTTCTCGCTGAACCAGGCGGGTGGCCCGATTCAGGCGGTTGCAACCGGTGCCACACTGGACACGCTGGCCATTCCCGTGCCTGAGCCTTCCGCAGTCGCTCTCCTTCTCTCGGGCGTCGCTTGCGTCGCTCGCCCCCGAGTGTTGTGTCGAAAGTAACCGCATCACGCCGCATGCGACGCGGCATCTAATATCACTGTCGTTTGTCGCGACCTGGGGAACAGTGCCGTTAAGCTCTAACGTTAGGCATCAGAAAGCAACCGCCGAGCATGCGCTATATCGTCGTTGGCACAAGTGGTTCCGGAAAGACAACGTTCGCGCGGCAGCTCGCCCTCTCGCTGTCCATCCCGCACATTGAGCTTGACGAGCATTACTGGGGGCAGAACTGGACGCCACGCCCGGCCAATGAGTTTCTGCAGTCCGTTGAAGAGATCGCACAGGGCCACAGCTGGGTCATCGACGGAAACTACAGCGCCATGCGCAATGTCTTGTGGCCTCGAGCCACCCACATCATCTGGCTTAACTTCGGTCGTTGGGTCGTCTTCCCACGGGTCATCCGGCGCACACTAAAACGTACGCTCCTTCGTCAGAAGCTCTGGCACGGAAACCGCGAGACCATACGCCAGTCCTTCTTCTCGCAAGATTCCGTCCTGCTTTGGTCCTTCAGCACATTCAGCAAGAACCAACGCCAGTACAACGCACTCAGGCAAGCGCCCGAGTACGGCCATCTGTCATGGCTTGAGCTACGCAACCCAACCGAAGCCCAAACATTCCTTACACGAAGTGCACAGTTTGATGTCTAATCCATCGCGGTGGTTTTTGGTCATTTCCGACGCTGGCAGCGTCGGCCACGGGGCCGATGCTGCATTTTCAAAGCACTTACTCGATCAGACGCAACGTGTAGGGATAGCGATAGGCCAGCCCTTCGTTCGACTTGATCGCGGCCACGATTGAAAACACGACGTGGTAAAGAAACAGCGCGAAGATCGCGGGGATTCCAATCAGCACGAAGCATAAGGGAATGCAGATCGCATACCCGATCAACATCGTGATCTGAAAATTGAGGGCCTCTTTTCCCTGATCGTTCACGAGCGGAGACTTCTCTTTTTTGACGAGCCAGATCGTCATCGGGATGATGACGTTGGCAAACGGGAACCAGGTAACAAGGGTGCCGAGATGGCAGAACATGGCCCACATTCGTTCGTCGGGATCGGTCGAAAGAACCGGCAGGGCTTCCTTGTTGTCGCTCATCATTTCATTGTTGATTTCATTGTCATCGCTCATCAAATTGACCTTTCCGTTCGAAGGATGTTGAACGAGTCGATTTTCGTTGCGATGAAAACCGATGAGGCGTCACCCAGCCCGTCATCTGATTCAGTCGATGATACGCACCGGCTGGGAATCAAC
>JBAXBD010000898.1:0-2433 GCA_037142165.1 Schlesneria sp.
GAATGGGGCCTTGATCGTGCGGCGCTCAAGATGCAGTGTTGCGCGGTCAAGATCATGTTTCTTCAGTTGAAGCGTCAGTTTGGCCTGAGCCATCTCAACCACCGACAGGTCAACTTCCAGTTCGGCTTTGTCAGCAAGCAGCTTCAATCGGTCCAGTTCTGTCTGTGACACGCTTTTTGGAAATTTTTCGACGGACTCGAGAGATCGTTTCAATTCCGATTTGGCAACGTCCAGCGACTTCCTGGTAAAACGAACTCGAAGGTCATTTTCTGCCAGCGACTTTGCCATCGAATATTCGGTCTCAGCACGTTGTTGAGCCAATTTTGCATCCAGATCATCGATCAGCGCCAGAGGAGCGTCCGCTTCGATGGTCTTGCCTTCCGTGACATAGATCTGGTTTAACACGCCCGCTTCTCGTGCGGAAATCTCGGCGTGTTCGATCAGGGTAAGTTGTGCACCATCGATCTGAATCGCTGATGTTGGATCGGCAGCGGCAAGTAAAACAGACAATGATAACCCACTCAGTAACGTGCCCATGTCAGTACCTCATCATGTCTTAAAGAGAACGGTGTTCTGTTGAACGATGTCCGATTCAATTTTTTCGTGAATTTCGGGCGCGTTGACGGTGGTATTTTAGACCTGGCAGAAAGAAACAGGCACCCAGGACGACACCAAGCAGCGAAACTCCAAAGTCGTAACGCGGGTACAATTGAAGGAACGCCATAATAATTGAAGTCAAATAAAGGGCGACTCCCTGGACATAGAACTTACCCGACAGGATACCCGCTTTCGCGAAAAAGACATTTCCAGCAATCAACGGAAGAATCGGCGAGAGTGAAAGGACGGGAAGCTTGAGAATCGGTTCCAGTCCATAAAGAAACATACTTGACCCCACGCTTCCCGCCCAGACGTGGGCGATCTGGCGTTCAACAAACGTGATGGGGCCTGAGCGACGCCTCAGTTCCCAGAAGATAAAAGCCCAGCCGCATGAACCAAAAGACCACATCGTGGCGTATGGCCATCTCGAATCAACTCCGTTGTAGTGCATGACGTTTGTAATAATACACATGAGCATGACGACCATGCTGTGCCACATCCATAACAGTCCCCAGTTTTCGAGGATTGCCGCGTGGTGCGTTTCGCGAAAGGCGAGCGAAATAATCTGTGACAACTGGGTCGAGCGAGCCGAAATTGGTTCGCTTTTCAGGAATGCGTCGAGATCGTCAGCCAGTGCATCGGCGGTGGCGTACCTCAAGTCCGCCGGCTTTTGCAGACACTTCAGGCAGATCATTTCCAGATCGGGATCGGCTTGAGGATTGAGCATTCGTGGAGGGAGAGGGTCCTGCTCGCGAACCATTAACACCGTATCGACGGCCGATGCGGCTTGAAATGGCGGGCGGCCCGTCAACATCGCGTACAGGATCGCACCGAGGGAATAGATGTCCGTTGCAGAGTTGACTTCGCCGCGCCTTCCCGCTGCCTGCTCGGGGGCCATATATCCGGGCGTTCCTAATATCGCTCCTGTCATTGTCAGGTTTGAACCCATCAACTGGTCATCGTCAAAGTCTGAACCTCCCGTTGTCAGCCGTTTGGCCAACCCGAAGTCAGTGACGTAGGTTCTTCCTTCGGCGTCGATCATGATATTCGACGGTTTGAGGTCGCGGTGCAGCACACCGCGCCGGTGTGCGTCGGCGATCGCCCGACAGATCGGGGCGAGCATCTCAGCCGCCATTCGGGAAGGAAGTGGCCCATCGGTCAGTCGCTTGGCCAGCGTCGTTCCTTCAATCAGCTTCATGCTGAAGTAGGGGCGCCCCTCAATCTCCCCAACTTCGTAAACGTTGACAATATTGGGGTGATGCAACTGAGCCGCTGACTCGGCCTCCGCTCGAAATCGAGCGATATCAGCGGACGAAGCGTTGTCACCTCGCAATATCATCTTCAGTGCCACGATCCGGTCGAGACTTTTTTGCCTTGCCCGGTAAACGACCCCCATCCCGCCCCGTCCGAGTTCTCCGAGTAACTCATAATCACCGCAATCCTCCGGCGGATTTGCCGCAGGCGCTGAAACGTTTGAATCGTATAATCGATCGTCGTCAAACAGCTCCGAGACACTGGCAAAGTCATCCGCGATCTGCATCGTGGCCCACAGCTCACGCAGCTCAATCGCCAACTCGGGGTGCTCGCGTACAATGGCTTCAAATGCTTCGGAACTTCCACCCCGTGACGATTCCAGGACACGGTCTAAAAGTGAGACGAGCAATTCATCGTGACTGGGCGACATTCGGTTGGTCCATGATTTTCAATGGTCTGTTTTCAATGGGAATCGTAGTTTGGCCGTCACTGGTGCTTGTTGTTTGTCATTCAATCCGACTTCCCGTCTGGGAAGATCGATCACCGAGAATCGCTCGCAGCTTGCGAAGAGCCCGCAAATGC
>JBAXBD010000899.1:0-2430 GCA_037142165.1 Schlesneria sp.
GAATCAAGGTGTGCTCGAAGTTGTTCTGCCTCGTCTTTCAAAGCCAGAACCACGTCGCATCCAAATTCAAATCGATTAAGAATGAGAATTACTTGTTGACTTGGGCTTCCTGATTAATCAGCGGAAAATCGATGCGATCCCTCTGATAAAGCGGCAGGTGTCGGTAGTAAACTTCCAGCGTCAGCAAGGCCAATGTGGTCATATAAACACGCCCACCAACATATCCGTGACGATCTGCAACGTCCCAACTCCCCGTCGCATGGCCATCACGAATCTGCGTCTGGATCAGATGCTCACGCATGACGTTATTCCATCGATCCCACTCGGGTCCTCCCCAGTGATGTAAGACCTGTGTCGCGTAGTAGTTATAGTACATGCCATCGGGTTCTGGACCGTGTTGATCCAGAAACCGAATGCCGGCGCGCATTCCTCCGTGGTTTTCCTTTGCACCGAGATACATTTTGCATAACAAACCCGCAGCCGTCATTGACGGAGTAGGAGAATTGCTGCGATCTGGTAGATAGGCATATTGAGAACCTCGCATGGACGAAACACTCACCAGGAATCGGTCCACGCCACTAAATACTTTCTGGGGTACGGTAATTCGCGAGAATTGAGCACTTTTCAAGCCCATCAATTGCCACGCAACCACTGAAGTATCACCCGGTTGACCCGGAAAATAGCGCCATCCACCTCCGTAATCCTGCGTATCAGCCAGGAATTCAACCGCTCCCGTAACGGCCGGTCGCAAACGAGCATCGCCAGTCATGGCGTAAGCTTCGCTGATCGCGATCGTCACCAGTCCGTGCGTGTAATAAGTGGCCGGACCCGACAATTCACCGTAGTAACGGATCCCCTTCCCCACTCGTATTCCCTGAGCGAGTAAAAAATCGAGACCGTAACGAACTTCCAACTGATACTCGCCGGTTTCGTGGGTTTTACCAGCTCCCAGGAACGCCATCACCGCCATCGCCGTCGCCGCGTAGGGATTGTTTTCCATTCGACCGGGCATCGTACAGTCACAGCGAGGGCTGCTCACATGATTAAAGTTCCACGATCCGTCAGGAAGTTGATGGTTCTTCAGCCACACTAACCCTTTGGCAACAGCCGCTTCACTCGCGTCCGTCCCCCCCATGCGCTT
Source organism: Schlesneria sp. (assembly GCA_037142165.1). GTDB lineage: Bacteria > Planctomycetota > Planctomycetia > Planctomycetales > Planctomycetaceae > Schlesneria. The sequence continues at coordinate 1,142 of JBAXBD010000899.1, forward strand.
CAAAAGAGCCGCTTTCCCCTTGGATGTGCGTCCAACAAAGTGCTCGGCGTGAAGTTGACCTTCCGCTTCGCCGGCGGCCGCCGCAACTGCACTTCCCGACTGGGACTGGGATTTCGTTGCTGCGGCTCGTTTATTCCCGGATTTTTTCGGAGTCGCTTCAACTTTTTTTCCGCCTGGAGCTCGATCTCCAGAGGGAATTGACTCGGAATTCACGCTCATCAGCGAAGGAGTCTCAACGTCGTCACCGATGGGCATAATTTCCAGTTCGATCTCGCCGGTCTCACCGATTACTGCAACCGCCGGCCCGCCCTCTTCAATCGTCGGTTCCTTTAATTCGCCGAAATTGATCTCGACCGCGTCCCCGGAAGAACCATTGTCACCGACCACAAGCGAGAGAATCGTCTCGAACACCTTGTTGTTTGGAAGATCGAAATAGATCCAGCTGAGGATAAACAGTATCGCTGCATGTAGTGCCAGGCTGGTCGAAATGGGGGAAATCAATTTCTTCCAGGAAAACGACCGTCTGGGGGTGAAATCGACTGCTTCCGAGGTCAGAAGTCCTCGCAGTGGCGCCGATCGAGGATCGTCGGTCGCTACCCCTTTTGCACGCGAACCTTTGATCGGAAGCGACATGGTCTACTCGTTTTATTTTTGAGCCCCGAACTGGCGCGAAGCGATTTATACCATTTTTCCGTAGCAACTTTCATTAATTAACCCTGAACGGAAGAAAAAGTATCAACAAATTTCGAATGAGAATTCAACCATGCGCGGTGGCTCGAAATCTCCACCATCCGGTCGTGAAAAAAACGACCGTAAAGACCAGAAGCATCCCGCAACACGACAAGATCAATTGAGAGTCGACTATTGGCTGGGTCAACACGGCATCAAACGCCTTCAGCGACCACGCGTGAGGCGTCAAAAGACTGATCTGACGCATCATCTTCGGAAAGAACTCACGAGGAAAGAAACAACCGCTGATGCTGCTGAACATCAGAATTAAAGTCGTTCCGTACGATGAAACCTGCTGATCCGTGTGTACCACCGTGGCCAGAAGCAGCCCGAGAGACGTGGCAGCTGCTGAAGTGCACAGAATCACCGGTATCAGATATGCCGGTTGCGTCCCCCATGGCATCCCGAACATTAATCGACCGCATAAGAACAACAACGAACACTGCAGAACTGACGTCAGATAAAACGGGATCGTCTTTCCTATTAACACAGGCACTGTTCCAATAGGAGCCATTAACAATCTGCGTAACGTACCCTGATCTCGCTCAATGATAAAAGAT
>JBAXBD010000900.1:0-2422 GCA_037142165.1 Schlesneria sp.
GGATGCCGGAGTGCCTCGTGTCATTTGTTGTGGCCATTGGCCACAACAAGCTCCAGATGTCCGTCGAGATCAAAGTCGATCGCTTGAGTACCGAATCCCAGCATATTCAGTGTTGGTTGATAGAGTCCGCTGGATCGAGTGGCGTCGCGAAAGACCCCTTCGCCCAGATTTAAATACAGTCCGTTCGCTTCACGATAGAAATACGTGACATAAAGGTCCAGACGCAGATCACCATTTAGATCGCCACAGGCGATCCCCATTCCCGCCTGAGCGATTCCCGTATCGCTCAGGGCGACAGTTGCCAATAACCCTTCTTCGACAAATTTGAGCTGACCGGCAGAACTCCGATTTCGATAAAAGAAATTCGGGGTCGTATCATTTGCGACAAACGCATCGATCAGGCCATCGTCGTCCAGGTCCGCCAGCAGTAGTCCCAGTCCCTTGCCTCCAGGTGACAGGCCGCTGGTGGACGACACATCTTGAAATTGACCATCACCGAGGTTGATGAACAAGCGGTCGTCGACTCCGATGTGATTCGACGGACTGCAGGTACTGATCTCACCCTTATCGTTGCGGCAGACTTTCAGGCCGTCGACATAATTGACGATAAACAGGTCAAGGTCGCCGTCCTGATCGAAATCGGCCCAACCCGCACTGGTCGACATTTCCTGTCGATTGAGACCGGCCAGCTTTGTGACATCACGGAATGTTCCGTCCCCCTGATTCTGCAGGATTGAGCAGAGTCCGAAATTCGTCACCAGCAGGTCGTCAAACCCATCGTTATCAAAATCACCGACAGCCACTCCCATTCCGTACCCGGGATCTCCAACGCCGACATGTGACGGAACGGCAGTGAACCCCGTCCCTCCGATATTTCGAAACAGTTGATCATGCCAATTGCCCGGACCTTTCGATTCTTCTTTCAACATGTCATTTCCCTGCGGAAAGAAGAGGTCGGGCCAGCCATCATGATCAAAGTCGATCACGCCAACTCCCCCCCCCATCGATTCGATCAGGAACTGAAACCCACTTTTGCCGTTGTAATAGGCGAAATCAAGGCCCGCTGCGGCATGGTCATCCTCGAACCGAATCACGGCGCGGTTTGAAGACGGCGCATTTTTTTCCGATTCAGGCGTTGCCAGCGTTTTCGTGATTTTGAGTGAAACAGGTCCTTCAGGGCGCGGGACTTTCGCCAGAAGTTGTGCGACTGTATTCATTGGCAGGATTTGTAAGTTTTGAATTCCCGCTTTCGCGTCCGAAGAGGCCGGATCCAACATCAGGGCTTGCTCGTACCAGGCACTGGCTCGATCGGGCTCTTCGAGTCCTGCAAGCTGATTGGCCAGTTCGATCAACGAATTGGCTGTGATCTTATTACGGGACATCATGATCCCGAGCGTTTCGCAATACTCGCGCAGTTGAGCGATCAATGCGGTGCGATGCAACGCAATTTCTGCCAGAACGGGGTTTCCGAGTCGTTGCAGCGCCAGACCCAGACGACGGTAGGCACTTCGGTCCAGCGAATCGCGTGCGGCAACAATCCCAAAACATTGGGCTGCACGTTCCCATTCTTCATATGCGAGGAATAACAGACCACCGGCGCGCCATAACTCGACGGGGTCGTTGCTTGTCAATTCAATCTTTTCCAACAGCTTGGCGGCTCCGGGCAGATCCTGCTGTTCGATCAGGATCTCGGACAGCAGGGCACGAGCAATCTTGTTATCGGGCTCGTTGTTGACAAGATTCCGCAGCAGGGCGATCGCCTCTCGCGGACGGACCGATTCGTTATAGTACGCCGCGAGTGCCAATTGACTTGGCGTGTCGTGGGGATTCTTTGTGATGTAGCGTTCCAATTGCGTGATCCCATCTTTGGGGTCGAGCATCCGCTCGGCGGACGACAATTTGAGCGCAAGTTCGGTCATTTTCAACGTGCGGATCTGAGAGATGGCGTCGATCTGGCCGAGCAGATCCTCTTTCCGTCGTTGCAGGACATAAAGCTGAACGAGGCGATCATGTGGCTGAAGGTATGTGGGATTGAGTTCTGTCGACCGGATCAGCTTTGCTTCTGCGACCTGTACATCATTCATCGCCAGAGCGATTGAACCCTCCAGAAATCGTGCCACTCCGCCAAATTTTTTTGCGTCGTCTGGAACCTTTGCCAGATCTTTTAAGGCAAGTTCATCGTCCCCCATGTCGCGAGCCAGTTGCGCACGAAACAGCCTGGCTTCATAATGATCAGGGTGTCGTTTTAAAATCTGATCGAGTAGTCGCTGTGCGGTCGGATGGTCTTTTCTGCGAATGGCCGATCGCGAATCTTCCATCTGTTCTTCGAGCGAGATCTGAGGCGAGCAGCCGACGAGGAACAACAGTCCCAAAAACATCACCCGCAGAAACGGGGTGAAGCAGTTCAATGGCTTGAGGCTAT
>JBAXBD010000901.1:0-2420 GCA_037142165.1 Schlesneria sp.
AAAAATGCGGAACCCGTTCTCCATTCGGTGGTTTAAGAAAGGAGAAAGAGATCTCTTTTCATTTCAAACCGCCACACGTCTGGAGAACAAATCATGAAAATCGACACATGGCGTATTACGGTACGCCGTTATTTTTGGGTAGCACTGGCAATTGCGTTTCTTGCCTTGCCGGCGCGGGAATTAGGGGCTCAACCCCCGCCAAATCCACAACAACCACCACCACCGCAACAACATCAGAACCCACCTGGGTTTGGTGATGCAATTTCTGGATTGACAGGGGCTCAACAGCAGGCATGGCGCGACGGGCAGGATTTATTTAAAGCGAGAATGAATGCGGGAAACGGATTGGGGCCGATCTTTAATCGCGACTCATGTGTTGCGTGCCATTCGGGCCCTGCAGTCGGCGGCAGCAGCGAAATTAACGCGACACGATTCGGCAAGACCACGGGCGGTGTATTTGACCCGCTGACCGCACTCGGCGGATCATTACTTCAAGAAAGGGCGCTGCAACAATTCGGGGTGGAAGTCATTCCGACACAGGCAAACATCACAGCGAAAAGAAATACACAGCCGCTGTTCGGATTGGGACTGATTGAGGCGATTCCGGATGCAACCATTCTTGCGAATGTCCGAACGAAGCCGGTCAATGGCGTCCTTGGCCGAGCCGCAATGGTGACCGACCCAGTGACAGGAAAAACAGTTGTCGGTCGGTTTGGCTGGAAGGCCCAACAGCCCAATTTACTCGCATTTTCCGCTGATGCATTCGTGAATGAAATGGGAATTACCAACCGAATATTTCCTCTCGAAAACGCCCCCAATGGAAACGATAAATTGCTGGCTGCGATGGAGCCACCGAACGTTCCAATCCCCAACGATCAGACCGACAACCGTACGGGAAAGGCAGGGATTGATCGCCTGACTGATTTTATGCGTTTAACCGCCCCGCCGCCGGCTCAGCCTGCCAATGCTTCGACAACCTTTGGTGCGACGTTCTTTCTGCAGATCGGTTGCACGAGTTGTCATGTTCCCTCCATGAAAACAGGAACCAATTCCGTCGCCGCGTTAAATTCCCAAACTGTTTCGCTGTATTCCGACTTGTTACTGCACGACATGGGGCCACTCGGGGACGGGATCGCTCAAGGCAATGCCGGTCCAACGGAGATGCGAACGGCACCTCTTTGGGGGTTGTCTTCCAGCGGACCATATCTACATGATGGTCGAGCCCGCACGGTCGACGCAGCCATTCGTGCCCATGCTGGTGAAGCAAGTTATTCCGTGAATCAATATTTAAAGCTCAACAGTTCGCAGCAGAGTTTACTGCTGCAATTCTTGAATTCGCTATGAAAACTGATCGCGAGGTGTCCTGAGCTTTAATTACTGGAAAAATCAGTACACCGCACTGGCAAAACAAGAGCGTTGCTTTACCGATTTCGGTCAGGCAGCGCTCTCTTCATTCTTTGTGAAAACCACTTTGCAAAACCCATATCGACGAGATAAACCTTTACCACACATTGCCTTCCGACACAAACGCCGATCTGAAATTCGGAAACATCCAACTTTTGGATTTCGAAGACAAAGCAAGATCTCCGTGGGCATGTTCTAAGCAAGGGTCCGGTCGGGTATGATGTCGCTTCAACCGACCTCGTCCACCGTCCCGTGAGATGCCGATTATGGAACCTCAATACACCGTACTTGCCAGACGTTTTCGTCCGCAGACGTTTTCTGAAGTTGTTGGACAGGAACGAGTTGCTCAAACTCTTCGTAACGCGATTCATGAAGGAAGGGTCGCGCACGCCTACCTTTTCACCGGGGCACGAGGCGTTGGCAAAACGTCGATGGCCAGGATCTTTGCAAAGGCATTGAATTGCCCTTTTGTCAAAGATGGGGTCCCCTGTAATGAATGCGAACAATGTCGTGGAATTTCGGTTGGGCAGGATGTTGACGTCTCAGAAATCGACGGGGCATCGAATCGAGGAATCGATGACATCCGGTCGTTGCGAGCGAATGTAAACATCAAGTCGATGCGTTCGAAGTACAAAGTCTACATCATCGACGAAGTCCACATGCTGACAAAAGAGGCTTTCAATGCGTTACTCAAGACGCTGGAAGAGCCGCCGCCGATGGTCAAATTCGTCTTTTGTACAACCGAGGCAAACAAGGTCCCTGACACGATTCTGTCTCGCTGCCAGCGGTTTGATTTCGGGACAATCTCAACTGACAACATTACGATTCGATTGCGCCAACTCGCTGAGGCAGAAGGCTTTCGGGTTGACGAAGCTGCTTTGGACCTGGTTGCCAGACGAGCGGCAGGTTCGATGCGAGACAGCCAGTCGCTATTCGATCAATTGCTGGCGTTTGGTTCTGAGCACATTACCAGCGCTGACGTCCACAGATTATTGGGAACGGCACCAGACGATCGG
>JBAXBD010000902.1:0-2419 GCA_037142165.1 Schlesneria sp.
TTCAACGTCGACGAGGCGGTTGTGAAACCGTAAGAAGGGTCCTGATTCAACCGAAAGATTTCCGATGCGTGCATCGCTCAACAATTCGATTCTGCAAAGTTCCCGACGAGCGTTTCTCGGCGGCGCGGGATGTTCGCTCGGTCTGACTGCGTTGGGTTCTTTGCTGGCCGATGACAGCCAGGTCACTGACCAAACCAGCAAGCAGGTCGCCTCCACAGCAAACGAACTCGTGCATGCGATCCCTCGTGCCAAGCGAGTGATCTTTCTGTTTCAATCGGGGGCTCCATCACAAATCGAATTATTCGATCACAAGCCGGAGCTGGTGAAGCGGCGAGGCGAAGACTTACCCGAATCGATCAGGCGAGGACAACGATTGACGAATATGACGGCGGGTCAGGATAAGTTTCCCGTTGTTCCTTCGATGTACAAGTTCGCTCAACACGGCCAAAGCGGTGCGACCGTCAGCGAATTGCTCCCGCATATCGCGAAGATGTCCGACGACATCTGCTTTATCAAATCGTTGTATACCGAAGCGATCAATCACGACCCGGCGGTAACGTTCCTGACGACAGGAGCACAATTGGCAGGTCGGCCGAGTCTCGGTTCGTGGTTGTCGTACGGACTCGGTTCCGAGAATAAAGATCTACCCGCGTTCGTCGTAATGCTTTCGCGGGGGACTGGGCGTCCGAATGATCAGCCGCTGTACGATCGGTTGTGGGGCTCCGGTTTTCTTCCTTCGCAACACCAGGGGGTGAAACTTCGAAGTGGTGGTGATCCCGTATTGTACCTGTCGAACCCACCAGGGATCGATGCTTCTCTGCGTCGCGGCATGCTCGATGATCAGGCGGCGCTCAATCGAATTCAGCTTGAGCGAGTCAGTGATCCGGAGATTGAAACACGGATCAAGCAGTACGAACTGGCATACCGGATGCAGACATCGGTCCCGGAACTTGCCGATGTCTCCAACGAATCAGCACACACTTTCGATCTGTACGGACCCGATTCGCGGAAGCCAGGAACGTTTGCCGCCAACTGCCTTCTGGCACGTCGACTGGCCGAGCGAGGTGTCCGGTTCATTCAATTGTTTCATATGGGTTGGGACCAGCACACGAACTTGCCTGCTCAACTTCCGAACCAGGCTCGCGATATCGACCAACCGTGTGCAGCACTGATTCGCGACCTGAAACAACGAGGTCTGCTCGACGACACGCTGGTCGTCTGGAGTGGCGAGTTCGGACGGACTGTCTACTGCCAGGGGAACCTCAGCGCCACGAACTATGGCCGCGATCACCATCCTCGCTGTTTTACGATCTGGATGGCTGGTGGAGGCATTCGCGGCGGGATGACACATGGTGAGACCGACGAATACAGCTACAACATCGCTCGCGACCCGGTCCATGTGCACGACCTGAACGCCACGATTCTGCATTGCCTGGGGATTGACCATCATCGTCTGACGTTCAAGTTCCAGGGCCGCCACTATCGTCTGACCGACGTGCATGGCGAGTTGATCCGTCCCGTGCTGGCGTGAGAGGCGAGCACGTCCTTGACTTCCGCAACTGTGTCTGATTTAACAATCGAATTCGGTTCGTAACGACATCCTGTTTTGTCTGAACTCTATCTGAGGCTCTGATCTTGCCGATCATTCCTGCTTCTGAACCTTCGAAGACTTGGACGGATCGCACTGTCGGCTTCAGTTCCGCCGTTCTTGATCGAATGGAGTCTGCCGTGGCCAAAGTGCGCGAACGGCTACTGCGAGCGACATCGGCGCTCAATCATGCCGGAATCCCGTTTGCGGTCTGCGGTGGTAACGCGGTTGCCTCGTGGGTGGCAACGGTTGACGAAGGGGCTGTCCGAAACACTCGCGACATCGACCTTCTGGTCCGTCGAAGCGATCTGGATTCAATCAAAACGACCCTGGAACATGCGGGTTTTATTTTTGATATCGTATACGACGTCGTACTTTTCCGAGATGGTCCTGATAGAAAGCCAAGCGAGGGGATTCAACTGTTGTTCGCGGGTGAAAAGACTCGGTCTGAACATCTTTTGCCGGCACCCGAGATTACCACCGTGGATGATCCGGCAAAGTTTCCCGTCATCGCATTGGAATCGCTGGTCACGATGAAACTGATGTCGAACCGCGACAAAGACCGAACTCACCTGCGGGATTTGATCGGGGTCGGGCTGATTGATTCGACATGGCCGTTGAAGTTGCCAAAAGAATTGGCCGAGAGATTGCAGCAGATTCTCGACACGCCTGATGCGTGATGATCTAATGCGTTTCAATTCCTGCATTTCGTGCGTTAATGAATTCCAACTCAGTTTCGAGATGCTCTCGTGTCGATCATGCGTTTTCTGTTGCTGCTGTTGATTGTCGCATCCGGCACTTCGTCGACGTCGGCACAGAACTGGCCTCGGT
>JBAXBD010000903.1:0-2418 GCA_037142165.1 Schlesneria sp.
GCGTACAGATGGCGTGAATCGGATGAAAAAGCGAGCACTCGAACGGCGGCTGTCGGCCCACCCGTTGTCAGGACGATTCGAGCGTCACGTCCCTGCTGGGCCAGAGTTGCACGGGAAAAACACACGAGAAGAAGTGAAAACACGAAAATGCCGAGGGAGACCTTCCGAACGATCGTTTCCTGGGGACATCTGTCATTGTTCAACGATCTTGTTCGGTTCCGCTGGAATCGACGGATAATCATGGCGAGGTCCCGTGATGACGAAATTTCGATGCAAACGCAGGGGGGCAATCAAACGAATCAAATCAGTTTACGGTCAACTTGTGATTGCATACACCGCGTGGCCCCGCGACTTCATCAGCAATCCGATGAATGCACATCGTTGATGGGGTGATAAATCAAACCCAAAGTCAGGCTGATAGTTATACGTCGCGTTGAATCAAAAAGTGAGTCATACCTCCGAGGTACGATGAATGAAACAGCGATGAGTGGTTAAGACTTCTACCGCGCTATGATTGTAATCGGTTTGCAGTACTCTTCGACGACCGGCTGACAATATCGATGTGCGGCATCGGAGAAGACTCCGACAAGGTTTTGCCTGAGACCAAAGTTGCCATCACACTCGGTATGACCCGCAACTCGCGATAATGAGCCGATCGTTGGCGCAGCTTCTCGTCATGATGGCAAAAAATTAATTGAATATTGTCTACCACGACGCCCGGGGAGCGGCGGAATCTGCCGGTGCTTGGGCGCGGATTTATCGCTTGCGGCAAATGCTACGGCGAATCATTTGAATTTCTCGTTTATCGAATGGACTTCCGAAGTTTATGAATTAAGGACCGCGATCGAGGTCATATCTTGCGCAGATATTCCACCTTCAGAGATCTCAAATGACGAAGTACGAACACAAGACACAAGCGGTTCAGTTTGACCGACTGTTGTTCGTCGTCGCATTCTCGATCGCGAATTTGTTCGCTGTCAGCCACGGGTTTGCGCAAAATGAATTACCGCCACTCATCTCAACGAGTTTCAGTCCCACAATTTCAACGCCGTCTCCGGCAGCGACTCCGACTTTGCCTCGTAAATCGTCCTCGCCTTCGTTGCCACCGAAACCTCCGATTCCGCCGTTGAATCTGCCCGAAGCGAATCAAGCCGAACAAGAGAAACCTGCCACGAGTTCTGCCTTCACGCCCGAAGCTTCCGCGAGCACGGCTGCGGTCAGTCAGAGGGCCTTTGCACCAGGCATGATCGGCGATGGATTTGCGCCAGCGCCGTTTCATGTGATGTTCCAGGAGGGAAGTGGATCGGGAAAAGATGGCATTTACATTTCTGTTCCGGGGGCGGGAGGAACGGTCGGAACAACGAAAATCGTGGAAAATGCCAGTCCAATTCCTCGGGATCGTGTCTATTTCAATTACAGCGATTTCAATGGTGTGCCGTTAACTTTGAACGGCGTGAATGTGCATCGCTTCACACCGGGATTCGAAAAGACGTTCTTCAATGGAATGTCCTCCATTGAAGTTCGAACGCCATTTGCATCGACGCTTTCGAATAACCTTTATGCATTCGACACCAATAACGGCGGCAGTACGCAGTTTGGCGATTTGACAATCTATCTGAAACAATTGTTTTACAGGTCGGAGACCTTTGCAGCGTCGGTAGGACTGGGGTTCGAGTTGCCCACCGCTTCGAACACAAACGTTTTTTATGGTCCTGGTAATCAACTCTTCAGCGTGAAAAATCAGGCGGTCCATTTGCTTCCGTTCCTTGGCAGTGTTTATTCCCCCAACGAACAGATATTTGTTCAGCAGTTTTTACAATTTGACTTTGACGCCAACGGCAACTCGGTTCAAACAAATAGTCTCTACCAGCCCCCGATGACGGTGGGTCGCCTGACGGATATGAGCTACTTGTACTACAGCGTTGGGGCGGGATACTGGCTGTACAACAATCCCGGGTCGGATCGGTTTTTGACCCGGATCGCTCCTATCGTCGAAATGCATTACAACAAGTCATTGACCAGCACTGATCTTGTGAGTGCACCTCCGCAATTTATTGGTGCTCAGGGGATCAATCAGGACCTTTTAAATGGTACAATCGGCGTGACGGCCATGTTCAAGCAGAACAGTACATTGACTCTCGGGTATGTCACGCCACTCAGTTCCATTGATCACCGGCAATTCAATAGTGAGTTCCGACTGATGTTCAACTGGTTCTTTGGGGGTTCCGTCAACCGATTCTCCCGAGTTCAGTTTTGACCTCAAAGGCAACCAGGAATGGCTCGGCTGGAGAAAGACGATTCACGGATTCGTGTATTACTCGAAGCTGACGATCGAATTCTGGAAATTGGGCGCCAGACGAAAGATGACCCGGACCCACTTGCCGTTGTCTCCACTTCCGACCTGACACGTCTTGTGAT
>JBAXBD010000904.1:0-2412 GCA_037142165.1 Schlesneria sp.
TCGGAATGGTCACCGGCAACGATATTCCCAGCGTTGCAGCACCCGGTTCGCGAGGTGCCGTTCTCGGCAGCAATCCAATCGCCTACGGAGTACCGGTCGGTAACGGCGACCCTATCTTGCTCGATATGGCGACTGCCGCCGTTGCCGGTGGCAAAATCTACGCGGCAATTCAACGCGGTGAGCCGATCCAACCCACCTGGCTGATCGACCACGAAGGCAAACCGACAACGGATGGGTCGCTCTATCCAGCGAAAGCCGCGCTGGCACCGATGGCAGGTCACAAAGGTTACGGGTTCGGCCTGTGGTGCGAAATCCTTTCGGCCATTCTTCCTGGTGGTCATATGACATGGCAGGTCGGAAGCTGGATCTTCGACGATCCCGCTCGTCCGTCGTACCACAATGCGTCTTTCATCGCGATCGATGTCGGCGCGATAGTTCCACTTGATCAGTTGGAACAACGTCTACAGCGCCTGATCGACGAAATTCACGCCACGCCGACGGCAGGTGGTGTCGAACGAGTGCTGCTTCCGGGGGAGCGAGAATGGGCTTTGCGCCGAAAGTCTCAAACGGAGGGGATCATTCTTCCACAAGATGTGATCGACAAACTTCGTCAGGCAGCCGCGCAAGTTGGAATGGAAGCCCCTTTGTAGCCAGCTCCCTGCGTGAACGAAATCAAACTTTATCGTCGGCCGATCTTGCAGTTGGGGGGAAAACACTGCTGCAGTTCTGGTGTCACTTTGACATCACACCGAAGCGAACGCAATTGTTTGAGTGTCCCCAACTTTAATAATCCGGCCTGAGTCAATCTTGTACCGGCGACGTTCAGCGATACAAGCCCCGTCATTTCCGCCAGATTTTCAGCAGCCTCATCAATGATTCCATAGCAGCCCGCAAGGTAGAGAGTTCTCAGAGTTGGAATCGACTTGATGCTCTTCAGCCCGTCGTTGTTGACGTCGGTATGTGACAAATCAAGATGCACGAGGTTGGGAACGTGATGAAGATTGGCAAGTCCAGCATTCGAAAGATTGCTGCCACTGAAGCGTAATTCGCTCACTTTAACCAGTGGAAAGTCACCATTCGGCAATCGGTCAGTCAAAGCCAGCAGGACGGAATCATCAGGAATGGTTGCTTCGATGATCGTAAGTGATCGAGACGCTGCCAATTCTTGAAACTGTTGATTGAGCGACGTTCTACCTTCGGTGATTTTCCCCGGTGATCGATCCTCTGCCACACTCAGGCGTAATTTTCTGAGATTTGGTATCTGAGCGATCGACTTGAGCTCCGAAAGCGACGTCCACTCATTAATCCCAATGGACAGCTCCGATAATCGATTCATTTTTTCCAAAACGTTGAGTTTTGAATTCCGTGTGTTGTGAAGTGAAAGCGATTTCAATTGCCGAAGTTCTGCCAAAGCTTCCCAGCTACCGGGTTCCAAATCACTATAAATCTCCAAATTGCTAAGAAACGGAAGCCACTTCAGCATGCGTAAGTCTGACGGAGAAATGGGAAACTTACGCACAATCCGGCGCGAGGTCCCGTCAGGAAAGCTCACTTCCGATAAACGTCCGCCGAATAACATGACGTGAGTAATCGGTTCGAAAGGCTCCAAATAGCGAGGCCCGATTTTCGTCTTCCATGAGGCAGGGAAAACCACGATTCGATTCGCTGACCCCGCTCCTTTGGCAAGCCAGCGTTGAATCTGAACGCCCCACCAGTATTGGTACGCCTGCCAAATGCAGCCGACCATCAGCAAGGTAAAAAAAACAATGTAGGGAAACCAGGGTGACCGTCGCCAAGCTTTCCAACGCTGAGAGACTGTCAGACGCGTGTAAGTGCCGGGTGTCAAATTCATTCCCCTTGGCAAATGAACCTCAATCGAAGATCCGAATGATAACCATCTCACCCCGATGATTCATAACTCTTGAGGAACTTGACGTCGGAAGTGTCAAAAAAGTTCCTCGGCTTCACGGATCGGTAGCTCCTGACGAACCGCTTGCAGCGGCTCTCAAGAATCACATTGTGAGTTTGGCGAAAGCTGTTAAACTACGCCACGCCGATTAAATCACGGTAAGGACGCCCTGATTTCCGGCCACATTTCACCTTGAATTTCGATAGGGTGGGTATGCGCTTCGAAACTTCGCAAACCACGCCAGCTTACCTTGATCGCCGCTTACAACTTCGAATGCTGTCGTTCGTCGGTTTAATCGCGATCATCATGTTCACGCTCAGTGCGTTGAACTACCCCCCGGCGACGAAAGAGCCCATTCTACGGCAGCAGACATCGCTGTCGCCCGATTCGTTGGTCTTCGAAGTTCGACGGGAAGACCGAGACCTCAAACCGGGCGAGTTCATGATCCCAGTCTCAGACGACGATGGGATACGCGGACAATCTCCCCGGGTACGCTCGGATTC
>JBAXBD010000905.1:0-2401 GCA_037142165.1 Schlesneria sp.
TGGTGACGGCGTCATGGCGACTCCGACACTGCGTGCGGTGCGGGACCATTTTCCGACGGCTGAGATCGTCGGCATCATGCGTCCCTACGTGGCTGACGTGCTGGCGGGAACCGGGCTGATTGATCGGACCTTGTTTTATAATCCTCGAGGCAAGAATCCGACTCAACGCGGTTTTTCCTTCGTAAGTGCGTTACGCGGCGAACGGTTCGACACCGTATTGCTGTTGCCCAATTCGTTGCGAACGGGAGCTTTAGCGTGGCTTTCGGGAGCCAAACGTCGCGTGGGATTCGCGCGCGACTGGCGCGGATTGATGCTGACCGACCGCGTCATACCGAAGCGCAAATCGGTCCCTCATCCGGTGATGGACGAGTACCTGCGGTTGGCTGAGCAACTCGGTTGCCGCAATACGACTCATCAAATGGAACTGGCTGTCCTTCCTGAAGATCAGGCAAAACTGGATGATTTCTGGTCGAATCGCTGGTTGATGGCTGACGGTGAATGGAAACAATTTTCCCGCGAGAATCCACCATCGTATGTCTGCTTTAATACGGGTGGAGCGTTTGGTGCCGCAAAGAACTGGCCAAGGGAATACTTTGCGACGCTGGCAAATCGAGTTGCCACCGAATTCAACAAGACAGTACTCATCGTCTGTGGACCGTCAGAACGGGATGATGCTCGATGGATCGCGGCGGAGGCGAGGCATCCGTCCGTTTTAAGCCTGGCTGATGTTCCACTAAGCATCGGCCTGACCAAGGCAGCGATTCGTCAATCTGAGTTACTGGTGACCACCGATTCCGGTCCCCGGCACTTCGCCGCAGCGTTCGACAAGCCGGTGATCACTCTGTTTGGGCCGACGCATATCGCATGGAGCGAAACATACTTTGGTCGGGGTGAACACCTGCAACTGAAGCTTGATTGTGGTCCCTGCCAGCAGAGGGAATGCCCGCAAAAACATCATCGATGCATGCGAGACCTGTCGGTTGACACTGTTTTTGAGGCCGTTGAACGGCACGTTAACAAGCGATGGCGACTGCGGATCGTGGCTTGAATTTGTTGATGATGACGTTCGATACCACATTTCATGGGACTTATGGGACCGATGGGACATATGCGACGAATCGTCGCGTGAATACTTTATTTCGATATTAACATGCACATCGCGCTGGTTCGACGTCATTGTTCGCTGAAAAGGGCCGGAGCCGAACGGTACTGCGTCAACTTGTTTCGTGGCCTGCAGAAACTGGGCCATCGCGTAACAGTCATCGGCGAAGGGATCGACGACGAGCTGAAAGCCGAAGTCGAATTCCTCCCCGTTGCGGTTAACAAGTTAACGTCGTGGACCCGGAATCGATCATTTGCCGAGAACTGTGCGAAAGTCGCCCGGTCACAACCGTTTGATATCGTGCATGGTTTGTCACGCGTTGAGGGACTCGATACCTATCGACTGACCGACCCGATGCAGACTCATTGGGTCAAGGTCTGGTATCGGCACCCGGTCTCACGCTGGCTTCAGCAGCTCAATCCCCGGCATCGTGCGATCTTCGAACTGGAACGGAAGCTATATCAACCATCGGGAGTCCGGCGGGTGATCGTGCAATCAAAACTCGACGCCCGACTGTTAACCGAATACTTCGGCGTGGAAGAATCACGCATTCGCCGGATTGTGAACGGTGTTGACACGAACGTGTTTCACCCCGGCGTACGGAGCGAACGGAATGCGGTGCGCGAGGAACTTTTTCGTCAGTTTGAATCCGATGCAACTGCGAGCCGATTTTCCAAAGACGACACACCGCTGCTGGTCTTTGCTTCCATGGATTTCCGCCGAAAGGGACTTGATTCGTTGCTGAAGGCCCTGTCGTGCGTGAAAGAGCGTGAGGCAAAACTTGTTGTACTTGGAGCAGGGGACATCGAAGGTTACCGGCGGATGGCCAGTTCGCTCGGTCTTGAACGGCGAGTCCTTTTCGCAGGCCGCCAATCGTCGATCGCACGGCTTTACGGAGCGGGAGACCTGTTTGTTTTGCCGACAATTTACGAACCATTCCCGAACGTGAATCTGGAAGCGATGGCGTGTGGTACTCCTGTGATCACCACTGCCACCGCTGGCGGAGCGGACATTATCGAACCAGGCCGGAATGGATATGTGATCCCTGATGCCTGGTCAGTTCAGGCATTGACCGAACAAATTGATTATCACCTCTCGCTGCCCGATTCCACAAAAAAGCAGATGAGCAGCATTTGCTGGGACATCGCATCAAAACTGCGCGTGGAAGACAACGCGCGACAAGTGGTCGAAGTGTTTGAAGAAGTCGTCCGGGAAAAGAACGCGGCTTAGATGGTTTTTGGTTTGTGCCACTGCTTAGGAGTCTTCGGAGAAGCAGTGTCTTCGCATTTGCCATGCGGA
>JBAXBD010000906.1:0-2399 GCA_037142165.1 Schlesneria sp.
GGTAGGGTATCGCGAGTTTCCGATAACAATGCTCGAAGCCCGCGATGGCGAACCCAACGGCGATGTTCGGCGCAGCTCCAACGCACCGAATTGTTCGTTCTTCGTAAACTGGACGAAAAAGGAAGATCGTATTGTCTGGCTGATCGACGTACACACCTCAGGTCGTTACGAAGTTTCAATCGACTACACCTGCCCTGAGGCTGATGTTGGCTCAAAGGTCGCATTGAGCTTTCGTGAGAGTCGGCTGACAGGGCGAGTCGCTCCCGGTTGGAATCCGCCGCTGAATTCAAATCAAGACACACTTCCACGGCCCCATGGCGAATCTAAGTTGAAAGAATTTCGACCGTTGAAACTCGGCGTGATACAGCTCGAACAGGGGATCGCACCTTTGACGCTGCAAGCTCTTGAAATTCCCGGGAAATCGGTAATGGATGTACGGCGATTAACGCTGACGCTGCTCCCATAGCGGCCCTTCTCAAACTGCTTCTGGATTGCTTTGTCTCTGGGTAACGAATGCGACAAGACAAATGCCAATCCCCATATTTTATTGCTAAGCAATAATCTTTGATCACTCACGCAACCGCCATACACAAATCACCCAGTCACCAGTTGCATACACATGCAAAAGAACAACAAAAGGCGCATGCACACAAGAAGAAAGAGATCAATACTGAAACACAACAACGCCATCGTAACACATTCAAACCACATACACACCGCCCCGTACACCCCTACGGAGATCCATAAAACAACACCCTCACGATATGCTTCCTGCCTCTTCTCGTGAAACCCCCTGATTATGCACATTTGAAAATAAACAGGGTTGCTATGCGGCGTTGAGATGGTACAATCACGCAGCCCATTTCGAGGGCGATCAAAATTAATACACATTAAATCCGACCGAGTGAGAAACAACGAACAACCATCATTTGGAATTCATATTTTATTCATGAGATATGCAATTACGCTGCGACCACACATCTCTTGCATCTCCGAAATTTTTTTAATCATGTCATCGCAATCTCTCTCCATTCAGTCATTGGTTTTCACAGAATTCACAGGAAGGGACTAAAGAAATGATCTGGGTTCTCTGCTTGACGATCGCTGTCCTCTTAATTGTGGTTGCATTTGAAACAGCCTGCCTGCTTCTTATCCTGCGGAGCGAATATGTGGCTATTTCCGGAATGATGCGCGACGGAAGTAAACGGACGGCAAACAGCCGGTCGAATGACTCTCGATTATTTCAACGCCCAAACGAATTGCTGTACCAGTCGGATTCCAACTTTGAGGTTGGCGACCACTTTTGAGCTGCGTAGACTTCCGAGGACTGGCGACATGACGATTGCCAGCACTGGTTTTTTGCCTGCTCGCTGCAGGGGGGCAAAAGCACCAGCAAGTCAAAAGTCCCAGAAAACGATTACGAAGCTCGATTCCTGACACCCTCGTTGTGCTCATTCAAGCCTTTATTCATCAAAAGCGAACCGCAACTCCGCAACCCTCATGGCGGAGCCTGATGACAACCTCGGCGGCACCAGTTCGGCTTAAAATCACGCGATGATTTAAATTCCTTGCCGCAACGTGCCTTCACAAGTCCGCCTTTCCAATGTCGGTTATTTTTCAGGACTTCTTTTCTGCGGGCTTGGCCGGCGGCTTTGGTTCGCGTGGCGTTTGCATTGATTCCAATTCTGTTTTTTCAATCTGGCACGGCGCCCCTTTTTCGGGTATCTCGATTTTTGCTGACCAGAGGACACCGTTGATCATTAACTGGCGCATCCCTTCCAGCCCCCACGCCGAATGTGCATCGAGTCCAGTGAAGCTGAATGACCGCCCACCGTCAGGACGTTCGAAAGCCCACGAGACGATCTGTGTTGGCAGTTCAGGTCGGCTTTCCTCGTAATCTTTGCCAGACCAGACGAGCGGAGCGATACCCTGCATCTTGTCAACGAACTGAAGTTCATTCAGCCAGCCGTCGTTGATCTGCCAAGGGGTTACGCCGCGAGTGATGGGATGCTTGGGAAAGTCGATATGTTTACTGTCCCAATGACCCCGTCCCGATTTGCCCTGGAGGTAAACTCCGCCGAGCCAAGTTTTACCTTGTGTCGCAAAAACATTCGGAAAGTCGACCGCCTGATGAATCATCACCATGCCGACCTTTGCATCGACAAGCGATTGTATCGTGGCGATACGTTCGGGAGCACTCAGGAATGCCTGCTTTCCGCCACCGTCGGTATAGAAAACGATGGAACTGGCTCCATCAAACAGATGCTTGTCGTCTGGCCATCCGCCGTTCACGCGAACCGTCTCGACATTCTCTGTTTGCGCGAGAAGAACTTCGAGACACCTGCACCCCGCCAGGTAATCATGATGCCCCATGACATCGACTTTCGCCGTGTCGCCCG
>JBAXBD010000907.1:0-2388 GCA_037142165.1 Schlesneria sp.
GCGCTTCCCAACAGGATGATCCGGTCGCGAAGGAGACGGCTGTAGATGTCCATCGCCCGCTCTTCGCGGCCATTTTTTTCGATGACGTAGGGAACCAATGAAGTCATATCAGTAAACTCGCAGTCCGAAGGAAACTGTTGGAAACGGGAATCGCAAAATCGCGTCGTGATCGTGAGTGAAAATCGACTCACGGCGTCGCGGCAGCTTTCAATTTGGGATTCACGAGGATCTCGTCGACAAGACCGTACTCTTTTGCCTGTCCGGCATTCAAATAGCGATCACGACCCGTGTCTTTGGCGATCCTTTCAACTGGCTGTCCCGTATGTTGTGACAGAATCCCGTTCAAGACTTCGCGTGTTTCCAGGATTTCTTTCGCCTGGATTTCGATATCTGATACCTGACCTCCGACCTCACCGTATGGCTGGTGGATCATCATTTTGGCGTGTGGAAGGATAAATCGCTTCCCTTTGGTACCCCCCGCGACGAGGATTGCTCCACCGCTGGCAGCCAGACCGACGCAATACGTTGCGACGCTGCATTGCAGGAACTGCATCGTGTCGTAGATCGCCATTGTGGCCGAAACGGAACCACCGGGCGAATTAATATAAAAGTGAACATCCTGGTGCTTGTTCTCTGATTGCAGGAACAGCAACTTCATGACGATCAGGTTTGCGCTGGCGTCATGGATGGGACCGTCAAGAAAGACGATCCGATTTTCGAGCAACAGATCACCAATCCCCATTTGACGCTGACGCGCGTAATCGCGAGACGCATTCAATTGCGGAGACACGGAACCACGGAACGAGTCGAGCATGCATCATCCTTCGTCATTTTCGACGGAAAAAGGGAAAAAAGTCCAAGAGTTTCCCGTCACGTTGCACTCTTCGAAGGGAAGAGTAGGCACATGCCCTGTCTCAGGCAAGCCTCGGGACCGCGAATTTCGTCATGTCACAATGATGTTCCGTACAACAACGCTACTGTTCGCAGTTGAACTGGCTGATCCGTCAGGTTTTGAAACACTGAATCCTCGTTGGCAACATTTGCCCGCAATTGGACTTCCTCTTGTGTCGGGGGATATACTTCCGATGCTGTGCAATGGAATTTGTGCAGTCAATTAACCCAATTGATTCGCGTCTCGCCGCGATCTTGTTCGTCCTACCGCTTGTTTCATGAGTCCCGGTTATGAAGGTCCCCGTCACTTGTTCTGGCTGTGGCATGGCCTTCAAGGTCGATGGACAGTACGCCGGAAGGCGGGGCAAGTGTCCTAATCCGGAATGTCGCCAAACCTATGTTGTGCCCGAACCGGAATTGGACTTACCGAAATCGCCAGTGACATCTCGAAAAGCAGAAGCAGGACAGTCAAAAAGCCTGGGTTGGGGCGAAGCGCATGTCCAGAAGAAGTCCAGGCCGAAAACACGTTCGGCGTCGTGGTTCTCTCATATTGACCCGCGATCATTCCTGATGGGACTCGGTCTCTCAGCGATTATCGCACTGATGGCTGCCGTGGTCTGGCCCGTGATTGGTGGGAAAAAATCCTCTGTTGCAGCTCAAAACCCGGTCGCAGGTCAGATTCCCGGCTTAGTTGACCAATCGGCCGCGATCGGTTTTTCATCGAATGTCACTCCTCTCACTTCGAAATATTGCATCGGTTGCCACGGTGCCGAAAAGCCGGAAGCGGGTTTGTCGTTGACGAAGTACGTCGATGAAAAAGCGATGTTGAAAGATCGGCGAATCTGGGAACGGGCTTTTGAGATGATCAAGGCTGGCGAAATGCCGCCGCACGATAACCCGCAGCCAACGGCTGATGAAAAATCAAAAATCCTCGACTATCTGCACGAAAAGTTGCACAAGATTGATTGTTCCAAGGTCTCTGACCCAGGCAGGGTGACTATCCGTCGGTTAAATCGAGCCGAGTACAACAACACTATTCGTGACTTGATGCAGGTCACGTTCCGGCCTGCGGACGATTTTCCTTCGGATGACGTGGGTTATGGTTTCGATAACATTGGCGACGTCCTGTCGCTGCCGCCACTGCTGATGGAAAAGTACCTGAGCGCGGCGGAAAAGATTACGAGTGAAGCGATTTTGGCGATTGATGTCGGGAATCCACCAACACGCGAATTCGATCGCGACAGCGTGCATCGTAGTTCGGTCGCTCATTCGCATGGCGAAGATGCCACGATTCTCGTTTCAAACGGCGATCTTTATGTGGATCATCAATTTCCGCAATCGGGTGACTACATCCTGCGAGTCACTGCTGCGGAAACACCTGCGGGAGACGAATCGTCGCAAATGGAGTTTCGGCTCGACGGCAAGCCGGTCGCAAAGTATCAGGTCAATCAGACAGAATCTTCGTACGGTACATTTGAATTCCCAATTCATCTTGAC
>JBAXBD010000908.1:0-2384 GCA_037142165.1 Schlesneria sp.
CAACACTTCCAACCGTACCGTCAAACGATGCAAACACACCTTCAATAATCTTAACCCGATCACCCGCCTTGAGATCGTGCTTGATTTTTGCTGGCTCTTCAGCAACCGTCTTACTCGATCCCAACATCGCATGCACTTCGTGCATCGGCATCGGTGAGGGTTTGCCGGATGAACCGGTAAAGTCACCAACCCCGCTAGTGCTTCGAACGAGATACCAGGTATCGTCGTTTAAAACCATTTGTATCATCAAGTAGCCGGGAAACTTCTTCTGTTCGATCACACGCTTCTTGCCATTCCGGTTTTCGACAATCTTTTCGACCGGTATGACGATCTCACCGAAAAAGTCTTGTAGCGCTTCCTGACGAATCTTTCGCAGTAGCGATTCCCGTATTGTCTTCTCGCGGTTGCTTTGAATCTTCAAAACATACCAGTTCATCTGACCGTCTTGGGAACCCTCAGGCACGGATTCCGATGTCATAATTTGAGTCCTTTGGAGAGTGACCAATGCATAACCGCCTCAGACGAAAAACTACGGGTCTCAGCTATTGCGACAGCCGAAGAACACCCGTCATCTCCAAAAACTTCTGCCACGCGACATCATAACCAAACAACAACGCACTGAACAGAAACATGGTCGCGAGAACAACAATCGTCGCACGCTGCAGCTCGACCCAAGACGGCCAGGTGACCTTCGTCATCTCAGCCTCAACGTCGATCAGAAAATCTGCAAACACGGGATAATTGATTGCGCGAAACGCCAACCATGCCCCCACCACATTAATGACTGCCAGCACTGCATACGCCGTCGACGTGCCGAGATCGAGCAGCACAGACTGATACAGCGCCTGGCTCGCCAGTATACAAGCAAGGACGATCGCTCCTGCCGTGCAACGGCGGATGATCTTCCCCTGCTTACCCTGATACAAATCTGTACTCAACACGCTTTTCAGCAGCGTCTCACGCTGTACCTTGGCCATAAATGCTTCCATGTCTCCAATTCGCATCCAAAACGGGAGTCGCATTCATCAACGCGAATCTCCCCTGCCCAGAACACGGGCGGAGGGACTTGAACCCCCAACACCTGGATTTGGAATCCAGTGCTCTGCCAATTGAGCTACGCCCGTTTGACACGAACAGGACTATTTCTTGCGGGATTCTTTGTGAACAGTATGCCGACGAAGCTTCTTGTTGTACTTCTTAAGCTCTAACCGCTCAGTCCCCTTCGTCTCTTTCGAGATTCGGTAGTTCCGCAATCCGGTTTCCGTGCACTCCAGCCAAACGAATTCACGTGCCACTTGCTGTTCCTCGACTCAAATGCCACCAGAGACGCACTCGTCTCTGATGGCAATAACTACACTAACCTCACAAACGCACCGAACATCGCCTGGCGACGAGATCGTCAACAATTACTCAAGAATCTTCGTCACAACGCCCGAACCGACCGTCTTCCCACCCTCGCGGATAGCGAAACGAACGTTCTCAACCATCGCGATTGGCTTGCCCAGCGTCACTTGCATATTGACGTTATCGCCTGGCATGCACATTTCAGCACCACCAAGGAGTGATGACTCGCCGGTGACGTCGGTCGTTCTGAAGTAGAACTGGGGTCGGTATCCGCTGAAGAACGGAGTGTGTCGACCACCTTCTTCTTTACTCAGAACGTAAACCTGACACTCGAACTTCGAATGTGGCTTGATCGAACCTGGCTTGGCCAGAACCTGACCTCGCTGAACGTCTTCCTTGCGGATACCGCGAAGAAGCACACCAACGTTATCGCCGGCCATCCCTTGATCCAGAGTCTTCTGGAACATTTCAACGCCGGTACAAACAGTTTCTTGAGGATCAGCCAAACCGAGCAACTGAACCTTATCACCAACCTTGAGAACACCCTGCTCGATACGGCCGGTCACCACAGTACCGCGACCTTCGATCGAGAAAACGTCTTCGATCGCCATGAGCATCGGCTTGTCAACTTCACGAGCTGGCTCAGGAACGTCTTTGTCGAGAGCTTCCATCAGCTTGGTGATACAAGCGCTGTACTTCTCGTCAGCGGGGTTATCCAAGGCACCCTTGGCATTACCGCGAACGATACTGATGTCATCGCCTGGGAATTCGTACTTATTCAAGAGGTCGCGAATTTCCATTTCGACGAGCTCAAGAAGCTCTTCGTCGTCGACAAGATCACACTTATTGAGGAAGCAAACCAGAGCTGGAACGTTCACCTGCTTGGCCAGCAGAATGTGTTCGCGAGTCTGCGGCATTGGACCGTCAGCGGCAGAAACAACGAGGATCGCGCCGTCCATCTGAGCGGCACCGGTGATCATGTTCTTGATATAGTCAGCGTGCCCTGGGCAATCGATATGAGCATAGTGACGATTGGGGGT
>JBAXBD010000909.1:0-2382 GCA_037142165.1 Schlesneria sp.
CGACCCGGACCGCCAGCAGTGAATGTCCGCCAAGCTCGAAAAAATTGTCATGAACGCTGATCCGTTTAATGCCCAGGACGCTACTCCAGGCACTGGCCAGCGTTTCTTCCACGGCATTTCGGGGTGACACGAAATCCTGCTTGCGGTCGTGCCATGTGTCGTCCGGTCGCGGTAAAGCTAGTTTGTCGACTTTGCCATTGGCGGTCAGTGGCAGATCATCGAGTGTGACCAAAGCCGCCGGGATCATGTAGTCGGGAAGCTTATCGTGCAAATACTGTCGAAGTTCGTTGACCAAATTCGCCGATTGATTCTTCTGAGAGACAAATTAAGCCGCTAGCCGTTTATCGCCCGGTCGGTCTTCTCGCAGCACCACGACTGCTTGACTGACTGCGGGGTGACGTAACAGGACCGTTTCGATTTCTCCTGTCTCGATCCGGAAGCCGCGGAGTTTGACCTGTTGATCGCGTCGTCCGAGGAACTCGATCGTGCCGTCGTCTCGCCAGCGGACGAGGTCACCTGTGCGGTACATCCGAGCATTGGGGCGGTCGCTGAATGGATCGGGTAAAAACTTTTCTGCCGTCAATTCTGGCTGTTTGAGATAACCCCGTGCCAGTCCATCTCCACCGAGATACAGTTCGCCCGTGACGCCGATCGGGACAGGTTCAAGGATTGCATCCAGGACATATGCCGTCGTATTGGAAATCGGCCTACCGATCGGGATTGAAGGGCAATCCTCTGGAATCATCGACAGTAAGCGATGACAGCAGGCGAACGTGGTACTTTCGGTCGGACCGTACCCATTGATCAGTTGCGTCCGGCTGCCGAGAGCCTGCTGGGCACGGCGAATATGCGATACCGAAAGGGCTTCACCCCCGACGAGCAGTTGCTCGACCCCTTCAAGAACGGGAAGATGTCCGTCCGCGAGTGTGTTGAATAACGACGACGTCAGCCATAACGTGCGGACGCCTTTCTGACGGAGCAGTTGTTGTAATTCATCCGGTTCGGGGAATTGAGCGGGAGCCAGTACGCAGCGCCCTCCATGCAGCAGCGGCCCCCAGATCTCGAAGGTGGAGGCATCGAAGGAAAGGACCGCCAGCTGCAGTACCGACTGCGTCTCATCGAGCCGGACATAGTCCGCTCCACAAACCAGCCTCACGATCCCGCGATGCAGAACTTCCACCCCTTTGGGGGTTCCTGTCGAGCCCGACGTGTAGATCACATAGGCCGAGCTTTCGGACGACTGTTTGAGATTTAAGTTGTGGTCGGGCTCGTTGTTGAAATCGGGCTCGTTGCTGAAGGCAGAGTGATCGGCATCCATCACGATCAGTTGTACATCCGTGTTTTGCCATCGACGTTGCAGATGTCGTTGTGTCAGGATCAACGTGATTCCGGTGTCGGCAACGAGGAAGTTGAGTCGCTCGGCAGGATAATTGGCGTCGAGAGGAACATAGGCGCCCCCCGCCTTAAGAATCGCCAACACACCGATGATCATTTCGAACGATCGTTCAGCAAAAATCCCCACGCGAGTCTCCGGACCAATTCCCCGCTTCTGCAGATAATGAGCAAGTTGATTGGCACGTGCATTGAGTTCGCGGTAAGTGAGGGACTGTTCTTCGAACTCTACCGCGACGGCCTGCGGCGTCCGCTGTACCTGTTCTTCGAACAATTGATGCACGCACGTGTCACGAGGGTAATCTCGCTGGGTCTGGTTCCATTCCACAAGGATTCGATGCCGTTCTTGTTGCCCCATCACATTCAGTCGGCCAATTGGTGTGTCGGCCTCTTTGGCGATTGACCGCAGCAATTCGGTGAAATGCTCGGCCATGTGGACTACGGCATTTGCACTAAACAAATCGGTAGCGTATTCCAGCCGACAGACCCACTGATCACCGGTGGCTTGAATATCGAGCGTCAGATCATTTTTACTGGTGGCGGTCGGGGCCCATAACGGTCGACCTCTCGCATCACCCAGTTGCAGCTCTTCGATCGATTCCTCCAGCAGGACAAACATGACTTGATAAATCGGGTGCCGACCCAGTTCGCGTTGTTTGACCGTCAGTTCCACCAACCGTTCAAAGGGGATTTCGGCATGGGCGTAACCGTCCCAGAATGCCTGGTGAATCTGGTGAAGCACGGAGCGGAAGCTCAGTTCACCATCAACTCTGGCGCGAATGGGAAGCGTATTCAGGAAGTATCCGATCAGGGGCTGGACTTCCGGACGTTCACGGTTAGCCAGCGGTGTTCCGACGATGATATCGGACTTCCCCGTATGGCGAGCGAGCCAGACATGGAACGCCGAAAGCATCGTTGTGAAGAGAGTTGCAGATTCGTCGCGGGCCAGTTGTCGAATTTGACGAGTCAGGGGCGCGCTCAGTCGGAATT
>JBAXBD010000910.1:0-2382 GCA_037142165.1 Schlesneria sp.
AGCATGTTCAGCGCCGGTTGTATCGCACCAACCACGCAGGTAGATCGTCGTTGGGAGCTGAAGCCGTTGATCGTCCAGCGCCTTGCGTATGTCCATCAGCTTTCCGCCCGCAGCAACATACGCCTCAATCTCATCGTGCCAAAGTTCGATGGCCGAGTATCCCGTCTCACCGGCAATCCGAATCTTGTCGAGAATCGGTGTCGGACGAATCGTGCTGGCATTCAGGCAATAGATAAACGGGGACATCTTTTGTTCCTTCATTAAGCGGCAACGTCGAGACTGGTTTAATACAAATTAACACACGATATCAGTCGACGGGACATTTTTCTGCAAGGATACTTGGGTCTCATAAGTCCGTTTCCGTCTTCTGATTCAGTGGCTTCCTTCAGCGATTCCAACTCACTATCCTCGAAAGACTATTGAATTTTCCTTTTTTGCAGGGTGCGGTTCGCTCATGCGGGCTTTGGCTAACATCCGATGGCGACGAAAGATCTGGCGAATCTGCCCGTGGAATTCCGTTCGTTCTACCGTCACTTCGTTGGCTGTTGTCGCGGCATTCGCTCTGTTGTTCGATCATTGGATTCTCGCCGGGTTGGAACGTCGAGGACTGGTCGCTTCCGATGGATGGAAGCGTCATAACCGAGTGATCGACTTGAACCTCAATCGCAAATCACGCCCAGTACTCACTCCCAAATTAACGACTCCGAACGCACCTGATGTCCGTGCATGGGTTGGTCACGAGGTGTCTCAAGGGCGAATCAAGAAGCGTCGACTTCTCGTAATGGGTGACTCGTACGTCTGGGGCGCACCCTATTTGACGTTGAATCACACGTGGTGGCGGCAGCTTGCCATCGAACTCGGGCGCCGCGGTTACAACGATGTCGAAGTCATTGCGGCAGGGCGCTCCGGCATGTCAACGCATGAAGAGTTGGATTTGGCCAGAAAGGTCGTTCCGCAATTTCAACCCGATCTGATCTTGTGGGGGTTTGTGACCAACGATCCAGACGAACGAATTGTCAAACAGATAAACACAAGCCAACTTGCCAGCCCGATTCCCGGCCGCGTTCAATCCTTGCTTCGGCAAGTGACCCCACGATTGCTCGATATGTTCAATGCCCGAAGAAATGACAAGCTGGCAAAAAGCTATCTCGGGGCCGAATTTGGTTACGAATATTCGGATTGGCTGCGTCGAATTCACGACGGTGAAAACTTCGATCTCTATCGTCAAACTGTCAAAAGTGTCAGCATCTTTCTCAACAAAGTTCAAATTCCGGGATTGATGATCACGCTGCCTGAAGCTCCGATCGCCGAGCGAATTTCGTTTTCTTATGACAAAGTTCTGCCGCTGTGGCGCGAAGCTGGGATTCCGGTTCTCGACAACTTGCCTGCGTTTATTCAACGATTTCCACAGGCTGAAGCAACCGGACCGACCGCCTTGATCTGGGGCATCAATCCGGCTGACGGACACCCTGGACCTCGTGCCACAGCGTTTCTCGCACGGCAAACCGTCGATCGATTGGAACAGGATTACCCGCAGCTTTTGGGACCCAAGTCATCGACTTCCGCCGATATCCGAATCAATGATTGGTTGCCCTTTAACCTGGATTTGAAGCCGCAATCCGAAACAGGAAAGTTTGAATTAACGTTTCCAGATACTGATGAATACTTACCAACGATGCCACTCGAAACCCCGACGGTCGTCGTTGCACTCGAGCAGCCCGTACCACTAAGCGGGATTCGCCTGAGCGGCGATGGGCTCAAATCGGCTCGTCTTTGGCTTTCCACCTATGATCCCGTTGAACTCTATGATACGGAAGATTGGAGTGATCTCGGGTTGGTGGAAGGAACGGAGTTGAGCTGGACGCTCCCTGCTGAACTCTCTAACCGTGAAGCCTCAGTCATCCTGTTGAAGGCTGACGTTCGGTCGGCCAATCGCCGACTGAATGTGGTATTTGACAAGACGGAAAGGGTGCAATGACGTCGATTCTTGGTATTTCCGCTTTTTATCACGATTCTGCCGCTGCTTTGATCGTTGATGGGCAAATCATCGGCGCTGCGCAGGAAGAGCGATTCACACGAATCAAAGGTGATCCGTCGTTTCCCCATCACGCCATCGGCTGGTGCCTTGAGCAATCTGGTCTCGATATCGGTGAGATTGACCACATCGTTTTTTATGAACGACCGCTCGTTCATTTCGAACGTTTAATGATGACATACCTGTTGACGGCACCGCAGGGTCTTCGCAGTTTCCTGCATACACTGCCGGAATGGTTGACCAGAAAACTTTGGCTCGAACGTGAAATTTCGGCGGAACTGGACGTTAAACGAAAGATTCATTTTGTTGACCATCATCGCTCACACGCAGCGAGCGCATTTTATCCC
>JBAXBD010000911.1:0-2375 GCA_037142165.1 Schlesneria sp.
GAGTACGCGTTGAAGTTCTTCGGATTCAGCCGAATTGCTTCACTGTAGTCGGCGATCGCCTTGTCGTACTCCGACTTGTCGTCCCAGAAATTGCCCCGCTGATTGAACCAAACGGACTCATTCGGGTTCAGTCGGATCGCTTCGTTCATATCACCAAGGGCGATATCTAATTCCCCTTTCAGTCGCCAGATTTTGGCGCGGTTCCTATAGTTGATTGCCGTTTTCGCGGTTTCCAACCGGCGTGTATAGTGGGCGATCGCATCGTCGAATGGCACGACGTCGGATTTCCGCAGGTAGGCCCGTTGCGACTTAATCCAGAGCCAGTCGCCTTCGACCTTATCCACCGTAAAGACCGAGCATTCGCTGACCGTCCCCGATGGTTGGCCGCTGACAGCGAGTGTGGCCTTGTCATTGATCACCACAACCCGCTTTCCCACCAGCGAATCTTCCGCCTGAACACCAGATGCCAACGACGCGCAAATCACCACGAGACTCAGCAGAAACAAACGGGGCATGATGTGGGCCTCAACAGGGTTTGGATGAGCCGAAAACCGCCGAGCAAGTTCCAAGCGTCGGAGTTCACAACAGCATAATCGCATGACAGAATGTTGCCAGCCTGCGCGACATTTGATCCGAGAATCAGTTCGTCATTACGGCAATGGAGCGTGCTGAAACCCGGTACGAAGCTTGAACGTTTCGCGATGTAAATGGCGCCTGGCGACTGGGGAGACACACACGGTTTAACTCGTGATGACGAAATCATGACGTAGCTAAGTGTGTAACCCTTTTTCTTTACCGACATTAAAAAAACTCTTCCGAAAACTTTCGGCGCGAATCCTTTGTCCGGTTCATGAAAAGTGCGGTCTCCGAAAGCCTTTCGATTGCCACGCGTCCGATTTCCCGAAGTTTTTGCTTGACGACGACGATAGTTGTAGATACAACTACATCAGCGGTGAGGGAGCCGCACGAGTATGAAAACGTCTGTCACCAACATCGAAACGATTGCCAGAACCTGTATCGCCGGCCGGCTGCGGTTGATTAATCGCGTCGTCTCCAACATT
Organism: Schlesneria sp.; assembly: GCA_037142165.1. Lineage (GTDB taxonomy): Bacteria > Planctomycetota > Planctomycetia > Planctomycetales > Planctomycetaceae > Schlesneria. The sequence goes on from JBAXBD010000911.1 coordinate 1,062, forward strand.
TACGATGATGCGCTGCGTCCCTTTGGATTAAAGATCAGCCAGGGAAATATTTTGATTCTCACGGGCAAACTGGGTGTCGCCAGTCCTGCCCAGGTTTGTGAATATCTGCAACTCGACACGTCAACTCTCAGCCGCAACGTGGAACTGATGCGTAAAAACGGCTGGATGGAAGAGGTTCCCACCGACGATGCTCGCAGCCGCCCCTTCCGCCTGACCGCAGAAGGAAAACGACTGATCGAACAAGCAATCCCGGCATGGGAGAAGGCTCAGGCAGAAGCCAGGGAATTGCTGGGTGACGACTTCGTCTCACTTCTCAACAAAGCAGCCAAAAGGGCCAGCGAGCCCAATCGTGACTGACTTCGCGTTTTTTTTACCTTTTATTTGCATATGCAACATTAGGGATGCGATGAAACTGACTGAACAACAGACAGGGCAAGATCACAAGCAGCCAGACAAGATCGACGCAGGCTGGCTGAAGCAGCTTGCACTTGAGCATGGTGCTGACGATGTCGGGGTGGTTGCCATTGGTCATCCGGGCCTGGATGACCAGCGAGCCGACATATTGAAGTTCTACCCTCGGACGAAAGCGTTACTTGCGATCGTCTGTCGCATGAACCGCGAACCGAGCCGAAATCCGGCTCGTTCCGTCGCGAACATGGAATTTCACGCGACAGGAGAAGATGTCAATGACCTCAGCCGGGCTATCGTCACCGCGTTAGAACACAAAGGCGTACCGGCGATCAACCCACCGATGGGTTTTCCAATGGAAGCAGACCGCTTTCCGGAAAAGATGTGGGTCGTCTCTCACAAACCCGTAGCGGTCGCTGCCGGCCTTGGCATGATGGGCATTCACCGCAACGTTATCCATCCCAAGTTCGGCAATTTTATTTTGTTAGGGACAATTCTTATCGGAGCCGAGGCGACCGAATATGACCAGCCGATTGACTACAACCCGTGCTTATCATGCAAACTCTGCGTGGCGGCATGTCCTGTTGGAGCCATCTCACCTGACGGCAAGTTCGACCTCGCATCGTGTTACACCCACAACTACCGGGAATTCATGGGGGGATTCGGAGATTGGGTTGAACAAGTCGCCGACGCGAAGAGCGGTCTGGACCTGCGCAAGAAAGTGACTCGACAAGAAACCGTTTCGACATGGCAGAGCCTCGCATTCGGACCGAACTACAAAGCGGCGTACTGCCTTTCTGTTTGTCCTGCGGGTGAGGATGTCATCGGGCCGTTCAAAGCCGACCGGAAGGAATTTTTGAACGAAATTGTGAAGCCTCTTCTGGAGAAAGAAGAGACGATCTACGT
>JBAXBD010000912.1:0-2371 GCA_037142165.1 Schlesneria sp.
CGACGATGCTGCACCTGCTCGGCTTCGACCATGAACGACTGACATATCGATATGCCGGCCGCGATTTCCGGCTGACAGACGTCAATGGTCAGATCATTCACGAAATCCTTTCGTAACCTGGAAACCTTGTCAGAAAGCTTTTTGATATGAGTCGCGTAGTTGCCCGTCCGAACCAGCTTGATCTCGATTCACCCGGTCGTCGTGACTACTGGCTGGCCTTGGAGCACGACAGTATCTGGGGCGACCACTTGATTCCGCTCACCGTTTTCGTCGGCCCCAACGCAAAACCGAATGAAGGTCTGGTCTCCTTTGGTTCAAATCATGGAAACGAATACGAAGGACCTGTGGTCCTGAAACACCTTATTCGCGAAATCGACGTGAATGACGTCTTGGGCCGCATTATTCTCATCCCCGTTTTGAATCCCTCGGCGTTCCGAGCGGGAACGCGTGAGAGCAGCCCCGATGACCGGGTCAATCTGAACCGGGCGTTCGTTGATGGAGCAGGGGTGCAGCCCGCGCTTTCGGGAATTACTCACCGGATCGCCGCGTTCGTCCGACAATACATCTGGCCACGAGTGCATGTCGTAATCGACTTGCACTCCGGCGGAAACGTGGCTCGTTTTTCAATCTGCGCCAATTACCATCCCGTAGAAGACCCCGTCCTGGCCAAAAAGATCGAAGAGACCGCTCGCTGGTTCGGCACACCCAGCCTGATGGTCTACCAGAACGTCACGCCGGGACTTTTGCCCAGCGAAGCCGAACGACTCGGCAAGATCACCGTGGGCACGGAACTCGGCTGGGGTTGTGCTGTGAATCCCGAAGGGGTTCGGTACGGTCGACACGGCGTATTGGCGGCAGCGATTCATAACGGACAATTAAAGGGCCACATCGAACCAATCGCATACCACAAGGCGGGAACGCAGCGCAAACTGGAAATGGTCGATCGAGCCTGTTTTACGGTCGCACCATTCGACGGCCATTACGAAGCGGTGCTCGAATGCGGAACAAGAGTCAAGGCGGGTGACATTGTCGGCTATCTGCACGACTTCGATCACATCGATATGGAACCGTGGCCAGTCGTCGCAGGAGTTGACGGAGTCGTCCTCGCTCAGGCCTGGGTCGCACCAATTCCGCGGGGCCAGCACATCGTCGTCGTCGGCCGGGAAATATCGTGATTCCGGAGCGTTGCGGGTCCAAAAGAAGAATCGACCGTAATTGACGCTGAATCCATAAAAGCGCATTCAAGAAACTCGGGCCAGGCGCTCTTACGATTCCATTCGAGGTAACGGTCGAATCGGTAACCGTTCGATCTGCACGGTACTCATTTCAATTGCGTTCGTGTCGGGTATGAACCAGAATCAGTAATTGCTGATAATCACTGACACCGTTTGCATTTGAAGTGGAACGACAATCATGTTTCAACGCTCGGTGACAATTTGGGTTTTGCTGGTCGCATGCGACGCGACATTCACGACTAGCGGCGTTGCTGTTGCTCAATACTATACATGGCCAGGGGAACCCGGTTACGGGGGGCTGTATGGCGGGTACAGCGGTTACCGGGGGTACGAGACCGGATATCCAGCAAACGCTTATGGGACCAGACGTTCTTATGGCTACGGCAGTATCAACGAATACAGCCCAGGCCCCAGAGCGATTGGCGGGGGGATCTATTACTCACCGTCAGCGTCCGCGACGGTTCGGCAGCCGTACCCATTTTTAAATCGTCAGCCAAACACTTCTTCGCGCACTTATGATGGGACGGCGCCAGGCCGGATCTATTCTGGCAGTTCGCCAGTGGCGACAACGCCGACTCAGTCGGTATCAACTCCTCAGGCCACCTTTGACAACGGTGAAATTACCATTTTCAGTCCTCCGACGAATACCGTCGATGTCGAGTACTCATTAAATGGCGTTTCGTACACGATGAAACCTGGATCGATGCAGAAATTTTCTAATGACCGTATCTGGATCGTCAATTTCAACATCGGCAACGGCCAGAACACCAAATACACACTGGCGACCGGTCGCTACAAGTTCAAACAGACCGAAGCGGGCATCGGTTTGTTCATGACCCAACAGTCACCAGAAGCACCCGCCCCGGTGCCGGAGCCAGATTCCTCCGCAACTCCGGCAAACGAACCTTCAGCGCCCGTTCCAATGCCCGTTGAATAAAGTTGGTCAAGTTCGACAGAGTTGGCCAAGTTCCTTGATTCATAGGCTTTCAGGAGTGTTTGAAGTTGGCCAGGTTGGCTAACTTCAACTCCCTTCGCCTGATTCTTTGGAAGGCCGAGGTTCCACCCCGAGCCGACTTTCTGTCTTTCTGATTCTTCGGAAACTCGTAAGTTGTCGTCGATTCGTCGAGGCTGATCAA
>JBAXBD010000913.1:0-2369 GCA_037142165.1 Schlesneria sp.
TCACAAGTGGATGCGGATCAGGTTCAATGAAGCTATCGGGGAGGTGCCAGGGGAGTACGTCGGCGCTCGTCAAAGTTCCGCCGCATTCGAAACCGCAAATGAGATGACCGGACTCATGGACAAACGTCATGACGCTCCAAGATGCGACCAGCAGTCCGACCAGTTTTAGTACGCGTTTTGCAATCGGAAAAGCCCTGGCGGAGATTTGATCGTTGTGTGAACGAAGAACCACGGTCAGCGGACGGTACTCGGGTTCCCGTTGAACGTTTTGTTATTTGGCGGTTTGGTATTGGGCTCGAAGTTCCACGAGATCAGTATCGCTAATGAGTTTCTTGATGCAACCAGATTCGTTGAGTATCCATCGCCAAAGTTTGTAGTCTTGTTGATCGCGAGCGCAGTCCAAAATACTGGACCAACGCACGTCATCCGCTTACCATCCTGAAATCTTCATGTGCAGCGTTCCATCTTTATCGTACGAATGCCATTCACGCCAATACCACGTCATGTCAGTTGGTATTTCATAACATTGTTGCCACCACGGTGGTGGATCGTCGATTTCCTGATCCTTAGTGATATGTAGCGGATCACCCTCGCAGTTAAGTGAGAATCCAGTGCCGTCCTCGTTGAACGCATCCGCCATTTTCGGCACCGCACGCTGGACAGGGGGTGTCAACGATCGCAGCTAATGACGCGTGATCGTGGACCATCGAAATAATGTGATCGGCTTCGTTGTCGAAAACGCCATATGCGAAAGAAATTTGCATCGGAATTTCTTCGCCACGTAATGAAACGTGGACAGTTCCAGAGAAAATCGGGATTTGTCCCCGTTTCATTTGTGTTTCTTGTCAGTTGCGACGGGGAACAGTCTTGAACCAGGGGATTACCACTTCATTGATGTATTTGCAGTACTCCTCTGCACTTTTTTCAATGTCGACTTCGAGGGTGCTCCAGCTAAACAAGTATCGCACTCCGTTTGGGGAATCTGGAAATGCGTATTTGTCATTCCAAGGCCCAACGATCGGATCGCCGCCGTTTCCATTGTCGATGTGACACATTACTCGGACATCACGACCGGAACTGTGCTTCTGGAAGCCAACGTGCCAAGTCAGATCATCAACCGTGCGTGTGAAGTGCCCTGTGCCGGCGGACTGAAAACCAATTTCTATGAGCCATGCGCTGACACGACGCAGAACTTTGTCGCGGGCATTTCGCATAGTACGATCGCGCTCTTGTATATTTGCGGATCTGTCATCAACCATTACTGAATTGCCGTGCTAATTGTTATTCGCCATAACGAATTGTGTTTCCTATGATTGCGAATAACACGATACTGCCGCGATGGTCTTTGTCAATCACGGATTTCAATCCTTCGTAATTCCACTGCTACCGTCGTTTCCGACTTCACCAGCCACTTTCCGTTTTGATAGGCGGTCGCTCGGATCAGGAGTTTTTGCTCTCCCACAACCGGGTGATTGTTGCCAATGTGGATCTGTAACGCGGCTTCGGACTCACCCGCAGCTAACGAAATCGGCTCCGCCGAAATCGAATCTTTTTGTTCTTCACTGAGGACAAGCTCAAGTCGGACGGGTTCCTGAAACTCCGGGACGCGGGAGACGGTCAGCGGAATTCGTAGGTCCTCGCCGATCATGGCCTGGTACTCGTCAGATCGATGAATCACTTTCATCATCGCCCCTTCCGGGAGAATTCCGAACCTCATCTCCATTTTCTGAAGGAGTGTTCGCATGGTTCCCTTTGAGTCGGTGACGCGGATGGCTCCGTTCAGGATCATTCGGCTGGTTTTTGTGGTCTCCATCCATTCGGGAACAAAGATCGGATATTCAATGCGCTTGGCACTTGGTTCGATAACGAATTCATCACCAGCTAGCCCTTGTCGATGTCGCTGCTGCTTCGCCGTCATCTCCAGGATGATCTCGCCGTCGAAGCCCTCCAGGCGGTCGACTAAAAGGGGGAACAAATGGGTGCTCCCTCGACAGACTTTACTGACGTCGTCTAGTCCTTCTGGCGTTAGTTTAAATTTTGGCTTCATGATCGCAGCGACCACTAGTGTTTTCACAGGTCGAGTTACCATGCTCCCGTTCATCTGAGCCGAAGCGGTCAACTTAACCAGGCTGGCGGCGACCGGGGCATCAGCGGCGCACGAGAATTCCACCGACAACTCGTTTTTATTTTCCGGGATCATCAGGTTCGGGGGGACAGTGATTCCGACCGGTAGACCATCGATTGCCAGGTTGATCGGACCTTGAAATCCTCCACGCCGAACGACGGTAATCGGGACTTTTGTTGACGCGCCCAGCAAGACGCTGAGAAGACCCGGAACCGTGACTTTGAAATCTTCTTGAGGCCGCTCA
>JBAXBD010000914.1:0-2363 GCA_037142165.1 Schlesneria sp.
ACGATTAATATCCCGGCTTTCTCAAGCGACCAAAAAACAAAGGATGCGATTCGTGGCTACAACGGGTGGGCAGGCAGTGACCCGATTGCGCCTAGTCTTCACTTACACGAGTATCGACTTGCCAGAAATTCAAATGGCCAACTACTTTTCAACATTATTCCAGGTACTCACATCGCAACAGCGATCTGGGAGCGAGTCCCCGCTGCGGATCGTCCGCAAAACTCAGGTGACCCAAACTACGTGAATCACGTTTTATCGCAAACGCCATGACAATCTTGATGTGCGCTGAGTTCCAGCATCCATCATGGACAAGAATAAGGGGACATGGAAAACAAATGAACCTGTCCCCTTTGTTTTAACCATCAAAGGTTGCCAGTGTTCCTTCCAGCGGTGGTTTGGCGGGCCAACGTCTTCAAGGTCAGATGATCTTGGAAATTCCCGTTCAAGCGAAGTCGATTCCGCAAGCCATTCTTGATGAAGCAAACAGGCTTGGCATTATCCTTCGGGACGTGAACGGAAAGATTTACTAATGGAAATGATTACCTTTGGAAAAAGTTGGTTTCGGGCAAAGAAGCGACTAACCGAAACGTGGGATGAGCCGAAGGCGAGAATTGCTCACGAACAACGGCTGCCGTATGTTGCCGTGGTAGGAAGTGCTGGGAGCATTAAATGCTTCATCGAAGCGAACAACGACTACATCGGGGTTGGATTTTTGGACAATGACATGCGGGAGTTTTTGAGTTACCAATTTCAGGAAATTGAACCCGGACGCCTGTTTCTCACAATGGCGACTCATCGAGAATTTGACGGGGATATGGATCGAGTAAAGAGCGGGACAACTTACTACTTCAAGCCAAATGGCAATGTGACCGTCGAAACGGAAGACTTTGCAACCAGTCAACTATCCACTAAGGAAATGCAAACCGACGTGAGCGGCAATTGGGAAGCATACCCGGTGTTCGGCAATTACCACTCACTTGTGCGAGTGGATCGGTGACCGAGCGACCACTGCCATCGGCTTGAACGCAGCCGGTTTCGGAAAAGGGGATATTTCGAATGGCACTAACCGAGGTCGTTAAGTCTTCATTAGCTAACTCTTGCTTCAATTTGTGGTGAGTTTTTTTCATCCAAGGGTACTGTTTTGGCCGCCGTTTGCGGACACGCCGTTCAAAGCGATTCGGACGATCTGGAAGAACAATCAATTTTCTGAGCGGAGCGCCTGCTATCGCTTGGCAAAGTCGTCGTTGGGTGTCGATGAGGCTGATGCGTGTCACGGGAAGATTTTGAGATTGAGCGGACCTCAACATCACGAATAAGAAAATGTGTCAGAAACCGTTTTTATGGATTTTTGGTCGACCACGCGGTCGGATCGTGATTTCCAGGCCAAGAGCCGTTGGTGTTTCGGCGAACCAGGAATCGTCTCCGAAAGGGCAACCGCGATCGTTGCTACGCTGGATCGCGGAAAGCTCCTCATCAGTTTGGGGCGAATTCACATGTTCCACCCATCCTGCGAACAATATTCGGTCGTAACAAGTGTTCTTGGTGATTCTCAATCGAGTCCGACGACGTCTTCGCGGGGTTACCCTGCGGTTCACAGGTTCAGGCGGGTGAGATAGTATCCGACGTTCGTCTTTTCGACCGCAAATTCCTCCGAAATGCTTTTTCGGGAAAGTCATTCAGGCTTCTCTTTGCGTTAGATGCCTTTAGTCTTCTGGTTTAACAATGAATGAACCTTCCCTGAAAACTGCAACAACACGGCGAATCATTCGAGGTAACGCCGCTCGAATCGCGATTGGTGCGGCGATGATGGCGGCGGTTTCCATCGCGGTCTTTATCTGGATGAGGACAAGCAAATGGGACAGGTCCATTATTTTCAATCTAAAGGCGGCGAACTGGATGAAGTCGCAACGAAAGCTGCCATGGATTCCGTGATCGAAAACGTGAAAAAATGCCAAACTTAAATAAGACGCCTCAACCTACTGTTAAACTGTCGCCAAGGGACTGTTGACAAAGGCGAACGCCGACACGACTGATCTCCAGGTCAAGAATGCCGGTTGGACGAACATCCCAGGCGCAGGTCGTTTATGATCTGTCTTGACAGTTACCGACGGATTTCGAAACCAGAAGTTGATGAAACGTATTCTTTGCATTTTTATCGTTGCCATGATGCTCGCAAGCGCCGGCTGGCTTCTTTTGCCGAGCGCTCGTGAGCGACAATTGACACAGCGGATCGCCACGGTGGGTGGTACGTACGGTTTGGCGTATGACGGTCCCGCATGGCTTCCCGACATCGTCGTTCATCGGCGATTGTTTTGCCGTCCCTCTCACATTTACCTGGAGGAAACCACGGTCGACGACCGAGA
>JBAXBD010000915.1:0-2355 GCA_037142165.1 Schlesneria sp.
GATATTGGGTAGGACGACCCCGCCGGAACGAAACTTGTAGTACGGCCACTCCGCAATCCGCCGATTCGCCGACAGGCCGAATTGCACGACAGCAAACGTCATCCACAGCAAAACCATTCCACGCAGGCACCATGTTTTGACGCGATTGAACATCCATCGCTGGTCTTGCGCGACTGGTAGCGAAATCGCAGGATCAACGAGCGATGTGTCAAAAACCTGCGTCGCGGTCAGAAATCCCTGCCATGTCCTTTGAAAACTCTTTGACGCCGATTCACGGTTTCTGATCAATCGAACGGTACCGATCACCAAAAGCGGTCCCACGATACGAATGACCCAACAGATCGCTTCAGCCTGCCCTACTGCTTCAAACCGTCGGTAGGAATCCTCAGTCGCATATTCGAATGCCCAATTCTGGAAAACTTCAACCGGCAAGAACCATGCAACGACAACTAATAGTGTTGTAATGCTCGTGAGTACGCTCAAAGAACCGACTGCAATCCACTCCCAGGGTCGCATGCGACGATTTCGAATCTCGGGCATTGCGGAACCCGGTGGCTTGAGCGAAGTCATTTCGTGGCGGCAATTTACTTAATTACGGAACGGTCGATGCTGACACCAGCGAACAATATCACATTGTCTTTCTAACAAGCAAACATTGTTCATTTGCCGCCACGGGACATCGGATTCCGATTCCAAATTGAGCGGATTGAAGCGAAGTCGAAGATCAGCCAGAATCAATCCGCCGGACGACACGCGAAAGTCATCGCAGGTTTGTGGCAAAGATCGATTCCTGACTCAATGGCAGTGGCAATCATGATTCAAACGGCTATCAAGTAGTCAACCGTTCGCATTGCCTTCCCATGATGCGGCAGAAACCGAAATTCAGGAGGCAGTTCTTTTTTGTGCCAGGGCGAAGATCTCCAACACTTGCGGGAAATTAAACGATGTATGTCCCGTCTCACTTCCATGAACCCGATTTGAAAACGCTGCATGATTTCATTCAGCAACATAGTTTCGGATTACTTGTTTCCCAGATGAACGGTTTGCCTTTCGCGACTCACATACCTTTCTTGCTTGAACGTGAATCTGGCGAGCATGGTACGCTGGTGGGGCATACGGCACGAGCCAATCCGCAGTGTGCTCTGGCAAAGGATCAGTCGGTTCTCGCCGTTTTCTCGGGACCTCATTCCTACATCTCACCAACCTGGTACGAATCCGATAACGTCGTGCCCACTTGGAATTACGTCGCCGTACACGCCATCGGTAAGCTGGAGATCGTTGAAGATCAATCAAATGTTTTGAAAATCGTGCAGAGGATGACGGATTTCTACGAAAACTCTCTGCCGAAACCCTGGTCCTTCAATGAAACGACAACCTTTGCCGAACGGCTGTTGACCCAGATTGTCGGCTTTCGCATCGTTATCGAGAAGCTGGAAGGGAAGTGGAAACTGAGCCAGAATCATCCGGTCGAACGCCAGGAAAAAGTCGTCGCGGCGCTTCGAAAACAGGGTGATGAAAACTCTCAGGCGATTTCAAAGTTGATGCACGATCGGTTTATCCGATCTGGGACAACGTCAGTGACCGAATAGCTGCTGATCAGTTAACCTCACGAAAAAGGACTGGCAGGATACATATGGAATTCGAATTCTCACTCACCGGACGTAAACTCACGGGGCGAAGCGGTATCCTGGAATTGATGGATGATCTTGGTCGGGCGATGACAGAAAAGCCTGACATGCTGATGCTGGGCGGAGGCAATCCTGCCGCCGTTCCCGCAATCCAAGCCCTTTGGCGCGGAAGGATGCAGGAACTCGTGAATGAAGGGCGTTCGTTCGACCGGATGCTAGGAAACTATGATCCTCCACAGGGAAACCCCCGTTTTATCCGGTCGCTGTCAGAGCTTCTGCGACGGACGTTCGGATGGGATGTCCATCCCGAAAACATCGCCATAACAAATGGAGGGCAAAGTGCCTTCTTCTTTCTGTTCAATTTGCTCGCCGGACGATTCGAAGGGCAACGTAAGCGAAAGATCCTGCTCCCGTTGACTCCGGAATATATTGGGTATGCCGATCAGGGAATCGACGAAGCGATGTTTGTCGCTTGCCGCCCAGAAATTACATGGCCGAATGGGCCTGAAAGTCGGATTTTTAAATATCGTATCGATTTTGCGGCGGTCGAAGCCGCTCTTGCGGATCAGGATATTGCGGCGATTGCCGTGTCGCGGCCTACGAATCCGACGGGGAACGTACTGACTGACGAAGAAATCCAGCGACTTGCGGATCTCGCAACGGGCCGGGGAATTCCGCTGATCATTGATAACGCCTATGGTGCCCCGTTTCCCGGAGTGATCTTCAC
>JBAXBD010000916.1:0-2355 GCA_037142165.1 Schlesneria sp.
CGTGATGAGCATTGTTCGAGAACCATACGAATACGAAACAGCATGTTCTCAAATAAGGAATTCAAAAGAAGTATTTGTTCCAATACTAAGGCAACGCTCGAATCGTTTCCGACACAGGCTCATCACGCGGAGCGGTGATGGCTACTTTGGTAGAAATCTAAGGTGTTACCGACTTTTTGAATTCTTGGCGTCTTTGCATTAAATTCCTGATGTTGCCCTAAAAATTGAAAAGGCGCAACTTCACAACTTGCGCGTCGGGCTGGCGTTTCATGATGCGCTGCGTAAAATCACTTTCACTTTGATCCCCTCGCATCAACGCTCGAATCCACTTTCGGGCACTTGTCGTCAATTTTAATGACAGGTTTAAACCCTGCATAAACGCGAGTTGCTCATCAGGTTTCGACAAAATTGACCGATCCGCTTCGCTGTCTCACTCGTCATATTCCCGGTTTCGTCGGCCTCTTGGCATGTCTGACATCGATTCTTTGCGCTTTTTCCCGGAGACGATCCAATAGTCGTTGTGTTCGGCCACTTCGACGTCGGCGTACCAGAGAGGCATTCTCTCGACGAACCAGTTTGGGGTTTTCGTGACAATCAGAACTTTGGCTTTGGGCTTGAGTGCTCGATGAGCCGTATCCAGGAACAGGTCGGCAATTGCGTAGTTCGAGAAATACGGGGGGTTTGCCAACGCAAGATCGAACTCGTCAGACGCGGGTGATTGCCCTTCTGCATCGAGAGCGTATGTGATCCCTGGAGCTTCGTTTTTAGCGATGCCACGTTCAAGCGACTGGATCGCCCGGGCGTTGGAATCAACGGCATGGACAGTCATGTTCTCGGCGGCAAAGGCTGAGGCGAGAGTTACCGTTCCCGCACCGCTCCCCAGATCGAGAATCTTCATGCCAGGCTTAACGATCATCGTATTCATCAAGGCTCGGGCACCGGCATCGATATGTCGATGGCTGAAGACCCCTGGCCTGCTGTAGGCATAGATCAATCGTCCGCGATCACGAAAGGCGAACTCACAATCGAAATCTCGAACTTTTTTCAGTGGTTTGACTTTGGTCGCGAAATACAACGTTCCTTGCTTTCGGATAGGACGTCGAGTCACCTTCGGAAACAATTCACGTAATTCATTGTGAACCCACTGATCCTCATCGTTGTCTGTCGAGACGACCATCCGACCACCTTCGACAAGCCGCTGATGTCCTTGCTGCATCAAGTCGCGAGTCAGCTCGGCCTCGCCACCCTTCTTAAAGGCGAAGGCGACCACATCTGCTTCGTGGTCGGGAAGGTCCGGTTGACAAAGCAGGTTCAAATTACCCGGCGGCGGCCCGTCTTCACTGATCCGGAAATCACTTTGAAGCTTGTGAAAGATGTCGAGGAACCAGCAGTCGACGACTGCATCGGGATTTTCCTTGGCATACGCAACCGCGAATTGCCCTCGGCCAGCCGAGGTACAAATCACTCGATCACCCTTCAGTTCCGGCAGTGCGTCAATCAAGAGTTTCTCTTGGGGACGAATGAAAAATGAATGGGGGATCTCTTCTTCGACTTTTTTGTTTCGACGTGTCACGCGAGGCTCTATTGAGGGAGTCAGTGGCAGAAAAAGGGGATCGTGCAAGGGAATCACACGTTACAGCACTCGACAAAGGTAACACTTCAGATAGTCGGTTTCGAGGCAGTGGACCGACGAAGGGTGATCGGCCGACGGGCCACGGACTTCCAGCAGTTGCAGACGGCGGTTCGCATGCAGCGCCGCCTGACCCAGCATATCGGCAAACATTTCGTGTGTAATCTGCCCTGAACAGCTGCACGTGACGAAGTATCCGCCGGGCGTAATCAGCCCCATCGCGAATCGATTCAAGCTGTAATAACCCCGAAGTGCCGCATCGATCCCCTGACGGTTCCTGGCCAGCTTGGGCGGGTCCAGCACGATCGTGTCGAACCGTTCCCCGCGTCCCTCGAATTCTTCCAGTGCCTTAAATGCGTCCTGTTTGATCGTCGTCAGGCGATCGGCGACACCATTCAACTCGGCATTCGAACGAGCTTGAGCCAGAGCCGATTCCGACGCGTCAACGGCGATAACCTCCGCGGCGCCACCATTAACGAGACAATTCAATCCGAACCCGCCCGTATAACAACAGACGTCAAGCACCCGTTTGCCACGGACAAAATCCGCCGTGCGACGTCGATTATCCCGCTGATCGAGAAAGAACCCGGTCTTCTGCCCTTCGGCAACGTCGATGCCGTAACGGACCCCGTGCTCTTCAATGAACATCGGTCGCGGCGGGGCCTCGCCCCATAAAAGGCCGTCAGCCAGTCCCAGTCCCTCGGCCGCTCGAATCCCTTTTTCCG
>JBAXBD010000917.1:0-2347 GCA_037142165.1 Schlesneria sp.
CCAATGCAAACTTATCCCCCAAGTTTGGAATCTCTGGCATTCGCGCCTGCGGCAGCAACGTTCGCAGTGTGTCGATCATGACATTGCCGACGAAATAGACCTTTTCACTGGCCACCCCTTCTCGAAGAAGGTTGCCTTCTGCCTCTGCCGACGGAATCAGCAGCATGTCGGCCAGTTGATCGGTGACAAGACGGTTGATTTCTTCGGGCATCGTCCGATCAAAGGACCGTAATCCCGCTTCAACGTGGGCGATTTTTGTTCCTAATTTGGCACAAACCAATGTCGCCGCAACGGTGGAATTGACGTCACCGTAGACGAGAACAAGGTCTGGCTTTCTTTCAAGAATTGTCTTCTCGAACCGAATCATGACCTCGGCCGTTTGGACCGCATGTGAGCCCGAGCCGACTTCCAGCGAGACATCAGGTCGTGGAATTTGAAGTTGTTCAAAGAAAATATCGGATAAATTGGCATCGTAATGTTGGCCTGTATGAACGAGCGACTGTCGAACACCCGCTCGCTTGCGAAACGCCGCATGAACGGGAGCCACCTTCATAAAGTTCGGCCGCGCACCGACAACGTGTAAGACGTGCATTGGAATCCATTCCTGTTACGCCGTTCGAACGAACGGCTCGATCTCTTCAGCGACTAAACCAAAGTTGCGAGGCGAGCAGCGAACAACTTCCTGTGTTTCAGCTGCGCGCATCACGTCAAAGCTGACTTGGGTGACCTCGGCCAGTTCTTCAATTGAGATTGGCGAAGTCCCACCTGTTACAATGGCGTCCAGAAACGCCTTCACTTCCGCGACATGCCCTTTATCTTGCTGCCAAAGGTTCATCCCTCGGAAGTTTTTCCAGCCAACAGCAGTCATTCGACGAAAATTATCGAGTTGAATGACTCGGCCTGCGCAGAAGACTTCCAGTCGTTCTTTGGAAATCGACCGATGACCATTTGCCAGGTAGTGCACCGTTCCGAACGAGCCGTCTGCGAAAGAGAGTGTCATCGACATTTTGTCGTCGCGAATCTCGACTGCGGAATCACGTCCGAACATTGTGGCCCCAACGGCAACAATCGGACTTCCACAGAGAAAGCGTAAAAGATCGATAAAGTGACAGCCTTCACCAATCACTCGGCCACCACCGGCAACGGGATCGTGGACCCAGTGATTTCGCGGAATACTTCCAGCGTTGACAGTCATGATGAACGACTTCGGTTCGTTGACCTCGTTCAGCAGCGACTTCATTCGCTGTATTTGCGGGGCGAACCGGCGATTAAAACCGACGGTGAAAATTGGCATTTGACCAAGTCGGTCTTGGGCGACGCGTTCGTAGGTTTCGACGACGCGGGCCAGATCGGCTGGGTTGAGAGCCAGCGGCTTTTCGACGAAAACATGCTTTCCGGCTTCAAGAGCGCGACATGCCAGACTCGCGTGACTGTCGTGCCGGGTCGCAACGACGATGGTATTGATCTTCGCGTCGGCCATCACGGCTTCCAGGTCACTGGTCGCCTCTTCGAAGCCAAACTTTCGCGCGGCATACGCGGCGGTCAGTCCATTTCTTGATGCGACACATGCCAGCTTTGCTTTATTCTTCCGAAACGCCGGAATTAGGACCTGCGACGCATAATTGCCAGCTCCGATAATCGCCACACGGGCATCGACCGGGGATTGAATCCCCTGGGCGACTTGGAGCCGGACTGTCCTTTGACGGAGTGTCGAGATTGTCAGCGGCTCCGGCTGAGGATAGTCGAGCAACACCCCTAATGACGGCTGTTTACTGGAGATCAAATCATAGGCTTCGACGGCACCATCGATCGAAAACCGATGTGTGATGAGCGGATCGGGATTGACGCCGCCATCGGCCATCATATCAAGCATGGCTTCAAAATTGCGTTGTTCTGTCCAGCGTACAAAACCGACCGGATAATCGTTTCCGCCTTGTTCGTAATCCGAGTCGTAACGGCCGGGACCGTAAGAGCATGAAACCTGGAATGAAAGTTCCTTTTCATAGAAGTCGGCTCGAGACAACTTCAGCCCGACAACTCCAACCAGCACAATGCGACCACGGCGTCGGCACATTTGTGCGGCCTGATGCATTGGTTCATCGCTGTCCGTGGCAGCAGTGATAATGACGCCGTCGACACCTCGACCACGCGAAAACTGCGTTGCTGCGGTCACAGGGTCGCCACTACCGAGATTAAATGTCTCGGCACCCAGCTTCTTGGCCAAATCGAGCCGCGAACGCGAGAAATCCAGGCCCAGTACCCTGCAACCGTGAGCTTTCAAAAGTTGAACGGTCAATAGACCAATTAATCCCAGCCCGGACACAACGAATGCTTCGCCGAGCGTTGG
>JBAXBD010000918.1:0-2345 GCA_037142165.1 Schlesneria sp.
ATGCCAGATGTTGAAGGAAGAACTGGGCCGACTGGAAAGCGGGGGGCAGTTGAAGGTTGTTGTCCGCCGGGAAGACAAACTGGTGACAGTCAGCATGCCGGTTGCGAAGAAGGTGGTGGAATAAAGCCTCAGCGACAGTCTAAGCGTTCGGAATTGCGAACCACCCCGCTGCGGAGGTGGGCGTGAGGTTTAGAGCGGTTTACGTCCGAGGAATCGGTAGTAGGGTGCTCGAACCAGTGGCAAATAGGGAACCTTGCCTCGGTCCTGATCTAATGACACCGTTTCGAAACGGCTTTGGAGATAGGGAATATGGTCCGGGCTGAGAAAGACGTTATCGTTGGCAAACCATGCCTGCCACAATGTTCTTGTCGACCAGGCATGTTTCTTCAGCCCTTCGGCAGGCCATTTTCTGGCAACGAAGAAATCGACGACACCGAAGGTTCCCCCTGGTTTCAGCATTTTTAAGGCTTGATCGATCGTCAGAAACCAGTCGGGAATCATTGTCAGCGAATACGAACAAGTGACGACATCGGCCATTCCTTCGGGGGGAACGAACTTTGTCGCATCCGCATGGACCGTCTGGACGTTATTCCATTGACGAGCCTCGATTCTCTGGTCGGCAATCTTGAGCAGCGATGTCGACAAATCAACAAGATAGACCTTGGAGAAATCGCTCAGACGAGGTCCCCAATTCTCGGCATTTTCGCCCGTACCCGCACCGAGATCGACCCAGATACCTCCCGGGGCGGACGGCAAAGACGCGAACATTTCTTCGCGTCCGTGCAGAAGCCGTTTACGGAAGGCATCGTAGCCAGCCGCTTGACCGGAATAGAAATTTTCGAGTCGTTCTTCGTGCGTCCGGCCTCGGCCTCCTGTCACCGCCATGTGCCACAGGATTTTGAGGTCGCTGAAAAATCCGCCAGAAGTCGCCACAAGAATTTCCTCGTCGAGATCGTACTGCTTCAACCTGTGCTTACTGAATCTGCTTGGTCCCGTCGGCGACCACCGAACCGATGTACTTAAGCACGCATTCGTTCAGATCGGTGAAGCCTTCGATTTTGTTGTCGGTGCGGCGCAGTTCGCCCTTTAACAATGATTCGCATCCGGCCATCGCGTCCTGGGCCAGCTTGCGATATTTGTCCAGGTCTTTTCGCTGCTGCTGCTGATCTTTCGTCAGACCAGCCACTGCGGGAAGTTCCTTTTGGATCACTTCCACCAGCTTCACCAGCTTAGCAACCTGAACTGAATAGCTGACAACAACGGGATCAGCCTTTTCGGGGGCTGGTTGAGCGGCCTGATCAATTGCGGTTTTCAATTGAGCCAGACCATCAACGCCCGCCGCACCCCAAACGGCATCCTGGCTGGTCCCGACATAAAGGACCGTCTGGTCTGCAAATACCTTCTGGAATGATTCGAGACGCGTTTTGGGAACGGTCAATTCGTGAATCTTGACTCCACCATGCTCATGGACGTCGAGCTTGACTTCCCATTCCGATTTCAATTTTGGCAGGATCTTGACGATCTCATCCGCTTGTTTGCCGTTGGCCGTGCGAATACCACAGACAAGCACGTTTTTACCGGGTGCAAGAGCGTGAGCGTCAACGAAACCGTCGACAACTCCAAGATCCACCCCCGCATTCAGTAAGTCGAGGAATGTCGTGGTGGCTTGTTGGGTAGCGGCTTTTTGCTCATCGCTATACGTCGCTGCTGGTCTTGCTTTGATTTCAGACTCGACCACGGGGCGAACGGCTTTATAGAAGTCTTTCAGGTGGGCCACTCGGACCGCATCAAGCGGGAAATTCAGTCGTCCGACTACGATCGGGCTATCATGCAATTTGACATTCGCGAAGTAGCTCGGCTTGACGGCAAATTGCTCGATACTCTTCAGAAGATCGGTATCAGGCAGAGCGGTCAGCGAGAATTCGCCCCGTCCGAATCCACCAGGAGTAACCGCATTGGTGGTCCAACTGGCCTGCAGTGACTCGGTTTCGACAAGAAATCGTTCCGCTTCATTCAAGTACTGAGTCGCCGATAGCTTTCGCAGGTTAAAGACGTTCGGGTCTTCGTTTCGCTTGATGCGGACCAACGCTTCGAATTGCTTGCGAAGTTCTTGAAAATTTTGACGTCGTTTGGCCAGACCCCCAGCATCGTTTTTCAGCTCTGCAACGACGTCTTTCTTCAGATCGAGCAGCGACTGTAAGTCAGCCGTCGGGACTGGCCGGTTTGCGGGAACCGATTCCTTCAGCGAAGCGATCCAGGCGTAATCCTTTTCGTAGCGCAGGAAGAAGGGCTTTTTTCCCTTCTCAAAAACTTCGTAGAAGTCCTGGCCAACCGGCTTATTGAGG